>DKBS01000134.1:0-14116 GCA_002451275.1 Planctomycetaceae bacterium UBA6894
GCGGCATGGACCTGAACACCGGCCGGGCCAAGCTGCAGCCCGATGGCTCGGCCCTCAATTGCGGGGTCTACGACGAGAACATCCCGCTGAAAAAGGCGGTGGAGTGGATCGCCACCAACTTCCCCGGCCGGCTCGACCGCAACTCGGTGCGTCAACTGCACCATGTCTACTACGGCCTGTACGGCATCGAGCGGGCGGGGCGCCTCACGGGCGAGCGGTTCTTCGGGGGGCACGACTGGTACCGTCTGGGCTGCCAGTACCTGGTCAGCAACCAGCGGGCGGATGGCTCCTGGGGCGCGCCGGCGGGTGAGGCAGCCTTCGGCCTGGACAGTTGGCCCGTGGTGGCCACCAGTTTCAGCCTGCTGTTTCTGGGCAAGGGGCGCACCCCCGTGCTGATCAGCAAGATGGCGCACAACCGGGGCGAGGGCTGGAACAACAAGCGCTCGGACCTGCGCCACCTGACCGATTTCTGCTCGAAGGAGCTGTTCCGCGGCATGCCGCTGGCCTGGCAGAACTACGATGTGCGCAACACCGACGCCAACGACCGGGACGCGATCCGGCAGTTGGCCGACGAGCTGCTACCCAGCCCGATCGTCTTCTTCAACCACCACTCGCGCGCGCCCGCGGGGCGGGAGAAGGAAATCCTGAAGGAGTACCTGGCCAACGGGGGATTCCTGCTGGCAGAGGCCTGCTGCGGCAAGCGGGAGTTCGACACCGAATTCCGCGCCCTGATGAAGGACCTGTACCCGGACAACGAGCTGATGCTGCTGCCGGAGGGTCATCCCATCTACAGCGCCTCGGGCAAGTTCATCGTGTCGGCGAAAGATTTTCCGTTATGGGCGATCTCGCAAGGTTGCAAGATCGTGGCGGTCTACAGCGAGCGGCCCATCACCGGCTACTGGGAGGCCAACGACCGCAAGTCGGCGAAGGGCGAACCGGCCTTCAAGCTGGGGGCCAACATTGTCGCCTATGCGACCGGCCTGGAGGCTCCCAAGCCCCGCCTCACCGAGGTGGAAGTGGCGCGGGAGAGCCAGAAGATTCCCGTGCGGCGCGGGTTCCTGCGGGTGGCGCAGCTCAAGCACGATGGCGACTGGCAGCCTGCCCCCAAGGCGATGCGGCACCTGATGCTTGAGACCCGCAAACTGGGCGTGGATGTGGTCCCCGAAGCGGTGGCCCTGGTGCCCGATGATGAGAATGTGCTGGATTTCCGCTTCTTCTACATGCACGGCCGCAAGGCGTTTTCCTTCCCCGCAGCGCGGCTGAAACGGCTGCAGTTCTCGCTGGAAAACGGCGGCATGCTGCTGGCCGACGCCTGCTGCGGGGCGCCGGAATTCGACAAGGCGTTCCGCGAGTTTGTGGTCAACCTGCTTGACGGGCTGGAGGTCGCGCCGGGGCAGCCCAAACCTGCCCTGGAACCGATCCCCCTGAATGATGAGTTGTATTCCGCCGAGCTGAACGGCAAGAAAATTGAGGAGGTGCGCTGCCGCCGCGAGAAACCGGCCGGCAAAGGCAACACCGGCTACCCTCCCGGCGCGCCCAAGCTGGAGGGGGTGAAGATCAATGGCCGCTGGGCGATCATCTACAGCAAGTACGATCTGGGGTGCGCGCTGGAGCGCACCAAGTCTTCCGACTGCCTGGGGCATGATTTTGACAGCGCGGCCCTGCTCGGCAAGGCGGCGCTGCTGTACGCGCTCAGGCGTTGATGTTTTTCGCTACCTGAACCAACTTTTCAACCTGAGCGGGGTCCACCCGTTCCGGGTCCTCCTGGCCGACCAGGCCACCGGCCGATTGGAAGGGGGCCTTGCACGAGGCGTGCAACTGTCGCAGGCCCGCAGCCAGCAGGGCCTGGGCGTTGCCTGCCCGCACCCCGCCCGCTGCCACGATGTCAACCCGGCCGGCCGCTTTTTCCACCAACCGGCGCAGGGTGGCGATTCCCTCCAGCGCCGTGGGCGGGCCCCCGGAGGTGAGCACCCGGTGGAAGCCCAGATCCGCCAGTTCGTCCAGCGCTGAAAAAGGATCGACCAGGCGATCGAAGGCCCGGTGGAAAACAGCCCGGGTCTGACCCATCACTTTCCTGACCGCTGTGCTGGATTCGACATCTATACGACCGTCGCGGGTGAAACCAAACGCCAAGCCCTCGGCTCCGGCGGAACAGTAGGCTTCCGCATCCGCCAGCATCACGCGCAAATCGTCCTTGTTGGTCTCGAAGCCGCCGGGGCGGGCCCGCAGTAGCACCACCACCGGGAGGCTGGTTTCCCGGACCAGGCTTTGCACCAATCCCGGCGACGGGCTCACCCCCCCCACCGCCAGGGCACTGGAGACTTCCAAACGGTCGGCACCGGACCGTGCGGCAGCCAAGCCGTCTGGCAGGCCGGTCACGGCGATCTCCACCAGGGCCCGGCTCATTTCACATTGCCCAACCACGCCAGGAAATGATCCCGCCAGGTGGTGTCAGGCTCAAACTCCAGGGTGTGGTAGGCGCCTGGATACTCGATGACCTGTTTTTTGCGCAGCCGGCGGTCGGCCCAGGTGCGGGTGCGGGCGTTATCGACAATCTTTTCCTGGCCGGCCAGCAACACCAGCACCGGCAGATCCCATTTTCGTACAGCCAGCCAGGTATCCAACCGCACGCTTTCCACCATGAAGCGGGCTGTCGCTTGATGCAGGGCAAGGGGGTCTTCCCTCAGGAAGTGCCGCCATTCCTCCGAGGCGGTGAACAGGGCCGGATCGTTCAGGGGGATGGGCACCAGCGAGGTCGGCCGCACCACGCGGGTGAGAAAAATACGGGCCCGCTCCAAAAAAGACACCTGTACCGCCGGGCACAGGCCGGGTGCCCACAGCGAAACCGCCTGGATGTTCGCAGAGTGGCGTTTGGCCAATGCCAGCGCGATTTTGGCACCCCAACTGATGCCCACCACCACGCAGCGGGCATCTCCCCAGGCGGCCGTGCGGGCCGCCTGCGCATCATCGACAATCTGCCACCAGTTCGGCGTGTCACCCCGGGCCCGGGTGTGGCGGCCGGAGCCGCGCCGGTCGGCAAACACGACCTCGTAGCCAGCCGCCTGCAATGCCCGGCAGGTGGCTCCGTACCAGCCGGCGTGGCTCTGGATGCCGTGGAGCATCAGGATACGGCCCCGCAGCTTGCCATCCACGGGGTAACGCAGGGCTTGCAAGGTGTAGCCATCGGAGGCGGTGTACGGGAACCAGGTTCCAGACTCAGCCACACAGCACCTCTTTGCGCACCGTCACGCGGGTGATGGCCGCGTTATCCAGTTCAACGCCCAGTCCCGGGCCGGTGAGAGCGGGCGCCTTGCCGCCCAAGCCAAAGGTGAGGTCTTGCGTGGTGAGGCGTTCCTTCACCAGATGGCGGTCGTAGGAGCCTTCCACCGCGGCCAGTCCGCCCACGGATTGGGCAAACCGTCTGCCGGCGGCGGTGAGAACTCCGGTCTCACCCACCTGGCAACCCAGTTGGCAGCGCAGTCCGGCAGCCTTGGCCTTTTGCGCCAGCCGCAGGCTGGGTATGAAACCGCCGCATTTGCTGAGGCGGAGGTTGAATAAATCGCACAGGCCGCCGGCGATCGCCGCCTCGGCATCCACCAAGCCGCAGAGGGATTCATCCAGCATCACCGCCACGCCAGTTTCCCGGCGGACCCGGGTCAGCCCCTGGTCGGCCTCCACCAAGCAGGGCTGTTCCACCCATTCCAGGCCGACAGCTTTCAGGCGGTTGAGCGCTTCGATGGCCTGGTCGGTGGACCAAGCCTCATTGGCATCGATGCGCACACCTGCGGAGATACCCATGAGGCGGCGGACATCCGCCAGGCGGGCGGCATCATCCTGACCCTCGATGCCCACCTTCACCTTCACCTGCCGGAAGCCGGCGCACCGGTACAACCTGGCCAACAGCTTCAGTTTGCGGCCCTTGGCGCTGGTGATGACGGCACTGTAGCGCACGGTGGAGATGGGCTGGTGCAGTTCGGGGGCCAACAAGGGGACCAGGGAATCCACGCCCTGCTGGAAGGTTTTGCCGCAGGCATCCAGCCAGGCCAGTTCCACCGCGCACCGGGCCGCGTTGCCCTGGATGCCGCGATGGTCGCCTGGCACTGATAGAAGGCGCAATTTCTCGGCGGCGGCAACCGCTTCCTCCCAATGGTTGGCCCGAAGTTGATCGGGGATGTTGGAGGCTTTCAGCAGGTTCAGCGCCCCATCCACCGTCTCGCCGGTCACATAATCACGGGGCAGACCTTCTCCGTAACCTGTGGTGCCATCCGGCAATCGGCAGCAGGCCAGCAGGGAATCGGTGTGGGTTCGGCTGTGGGAAGCGTGCTTGATGGCCCGTTTGAGCGGGATGCGGATGTGGGAAACCGTGAAAGCAGCGGGCTGCACGACAGGCATCTCCTCGTTTTGGGAGTTTTGGGCAAGCTAGTATGGCAGGTAAAAATTCGCCGTAGCGGACTTTTTTCAAAATCAGGGAATTTTTTGGAAATATCCACTTGATTCCATTTGCCCACGGTGGATATGGACTCGTTTGTCCGTAGGGGGAGCAGGTTCTCTGCTCTTTCGGACATTGACAGGTTGCTCCGGTCCCATTTCCTTCGTGCGGGAGGGTAATGGGCTTCCCTGGCGGGGGAAGGGAGTCCTTGACCACTCAACGGGACGGCTGGGCCGCTTCCGGGTTTTGGATTCGCCGAAGATAATCTGGGTTTTTCGGGGGGCCGGGTCGCTTTAGACCCGGTTCCCCTTTTTTTATGCGCGCTAGGCTTCCAGAACTTCCTGCCACCGCTTGGCGGAGGCTTCATAGACCTGACGGGCCAACGCGTCATCCAGGGCAAGCTTGGCGGGTTGTTTCTCGGTTTCTCGGCTGAAGTACTTGCCGGTAACGCTGGCCAGGGCGGGATCGGTTGCCAAACGCACCAAACCCTTGGCCCCCTCGGCGGGAGTGATGGCGACCCGGTCGAGCAGGGTGCGCCAAAACCAGCCGAAAAAGCCGTTGTCGCGGAAAAATCGGGTGCCCACCACTCCGGGATGGACCGCGTTGATGGAAATGTCGCCTGCGCCCTCCTGTTCCCAGCGTCTGGCCTGTTCGCGCACAAACAGCACATTGGCCAACTTGCTGCGGGCATAGGCCTGCATGGCCCCATAGCCTTGGGCAAATTCCAAATCCTCCAGAGGTGGTATTTTGGCCATGGAATGCGCGTTGGAGCTGACCACCACCACCCGCGCGGGTTCGCCAGGGCTGGAGGCGGCGCGCAGGAGGGGTTTCACCGCCCGCGTGAGTCCAAAGGGCGCCAGGTGGTTGAGGGCCCAGGTGGCCTCCACGCCCTCCGAGGTGGTTTGGCGGGGATGAAAATAGGCGCCGGCATTGTTGATGAGAGCGTGGATGGGTTCTCCCTGGTCCAGCAATTGGTTCGCCAGGTCATTAGTTTGGCATAGGGAAGAGAGGTCGGCCACGCGGGTGGAGATGCGCGTGGGGTTGGCCAAATCGGCACACACCCGCTCCAAGGCGGAGGGGTTGCGCCCCACCAGGGTGACCCGCCAGCCCAGATCCAGCAGGGCTCGGGATGCCTCCAAACCAATACCCTGGGTGGCCCCGGTGACCACGGCGTGACGGATGGAATTGCCCATGCTGTGTTGTTCCCGGTAGGTGGCACGCCTGAAGAGTACCCGGTTGGGACCAGCCGCAACTGGTTGCGCCGATTCAGGATAGGTTTCAGATTACCTGGAGGTTGCCCGGGATGGGCAAAAACACCTGTTATGGTGGAGATGGCTGACTGGCGCTTTCCCCGCAGTGCGGCCCCGTACAATAGCCTATGGCACAACCTCAGGAAGCAGGTCCCTTGGCAGCCCTTGTTGAAACCCGTTCCGGCCGAGACAACTTGACTGCGTCCGCCGCCTTGCCTGGCCGCCTTCCGGTGGTCCGTCAGGGGGGAACTGGGTGGTGGTTGGTGCCGGTGCTGGTGGTCTGCCACCTGCTGGTGGCTTTGCCGCTTCTGGCACCTGCCAGTTGGCAGGTGCTTGCGGCATCGCTGGTGCTGTGCCTGGTGCTGATCAGTGTGCGCGGATTCGCCTTCACCGCGGGCTTCCACCGGTATTTCAGCCACCATTCCTTCAAGACCAGCCGCGCCTTCGCATTCATCCTGGGGGCTTTGGGATCCACCGGACTGCGTGGGGGTCCGCTGTGGTGGGCCGCGCACCACCGCAACCACCACCGTGTCTCCGACCGGGTAGCTGACATCCACCGGCCCGTGGATGGCATCTGGCACAATTACCTGGGCTGGCTCCTGGTGTGGGAAAACGGCACTACCGACCTGCACTGCATGAAGGATTTCGCCAGGCATCCCGAACAGGTATGGCTGAACCGTTTCTGGCTGCTGCCCACCGTGTTGATGGCGGCCCTATGCGCCTTGGCCGGCTGGCTGGTGCAAGGTTTGCCCGGCCTGTACGCCTTTCTGGGACTGGGTTTTGGCCTGTCCACCGTGCTGGTGTTCCATGGCCAATCGCTGCTGGATGTGCTGGCACACCGCTGGGGGCGCAGGCGTTTCGACCTAGCGGACACCAGCCACAACATCACCGCCCTGCACCTGCTATTCATGGGCGAGGCATGGCATAACAACCACCACCACCACCCAGGGAGCGCTCGTATGGGCTTCTTCCCCGGGGAGATGGATGCCGCCTACGACACGCTGCGTGTCCTGCGGCTGTTTGGCATTGTATGGGACCTGCGGGAGCCTGACCCCCGGGCGCTCAAGCTGAACCGGGTGGAGGACAAGGTGCCCCCCGAGGTGGCCAAGCGCGCCGGAACCGGCGGTTTGCCGGCCTATCTGGCCCCTGCCATCCGCCTTCCAGAGTAGTCGAGCCTTCCTGGCAACCGGTCATGCGGGCGACGGCCCACAGTGATCCGGTCTGTATCAGACCGTTTCAACCCACCTGCGCGTTCCAGGTGTGCACGACGGGTGTTTCCCGCTCGTAGCCCAGTTCCGACAGCGTGGCGGTTTTCAGGACAAAGTGTTTGCCTTCGACGGGCGGCAATTCCAGCCAGCGCGCGGCGAAGACACGCAGGCAGTGGCCGTGGGCGAAGACCACACTGGTGCCACCCGCCTGACGGATGCGAGCGATGACGCGATCGAGGCGGGCACCTACCTGCTCGGCGGTTTCGCCACCTGGGCAGGGCTGGCTGAAAACGGTCCAGCCCGGAGCCTTCTCGCGGATCTGCGGCGTGGTGAGGCCCTCGTAGTCGCCGTAGAACCACTCCGCCAGATCGTCAGTGACTTCCATGCGATCGGCGAACCCGGCTAATTCGCATGTTCGTGTGGCCCGGAGCCTGGGGCTGCAGAGAACCAGCCGGAAATCAAATTTTGCCAGAACCGGTTTCAGCCGACGGGCGGCTTCTTCACCCTCGGGAGTGAGGGGCAGGTCGGTGATGGAGGTGTGCTGGCCGCTTTTGCTCCAGGCGGTCTCGCCGTGGCGGACAAGGAGGACGGAGCCGAGGGGGGATTCGTGGGGCACGGTTCAGGCCTTTATTCGGGGTGATCGATCAAGTTTTGCAGCCTTGCGGCCAATTCAGAAGGGAACCTGGTGACCCATGATTGGTCGATCAATCCCACCTCCAGCAGGTCGCGCAGGTGCATTCGATCCTTGTCACGGAAAGCCGTGAGCTTGATCTGAACCAAGGGCTCCAGGGAAAGGACCCTGAAGTTTTCGGTGCTTTCGGACTGACCCACATCGGGATTGGCCACCGGCTCTTCCGGACGGACCTTTTCGTTGGCAAAAACCAGATGAACGGCATCCCTTGCCTTGCCATTTTCCCCGTCCAACATCAGGTGCATGGCACCCGTGTGGCGATAGATGAAGCCAGCCGGCTCCATGGCCTTTATCACTTTTTGCAGATCCGCGCGGCGAACCAGCAAATCGACATCCCTCGTGTTCCGAACCGCAGCATCGTCCACACGGGATACCCAAAGACCAATGGCGTGTCCCCCCACCACCGCATAGGGAACTTGGGCCTTTTCCAAGGCTTTGGTGGCCCGCAGTAATCTTTCCTTCACTGCTTCCACGGCACGCACCATCCTGTCGATGTCGAAAGGGCCCATGGTTTTGATGTCAGACATGGTCGCCCTCCACAGTTGGGTTCCATTTTTGCAGAATTCAGGGTCTGACCGCCAGTTTCAATTCCTTTTCCCTGCCATCGCGCAGCACGGTGACACGGACCGGGTCGCGGTTGCCTGCCCGGGTTTGCAGCATGTGACAGATCAGGTCGGTTTCGCGGGTGAAATCTGACCTGCCGTCCCAGCTCACCAGGACATCGCCCTTCTGGAAACCGGCGCGTTTGGCCAGATCGTGCGGGGCGAAGGCCCCCACATGCTCGATGACCAGCTTGCCTTCGTCGGGTCCGGTGTCCGGTTTGAAGAAGATACCGCCCAGCGCCGCGCGCCGCAGGCCCCAGGTGCTGGCGCGCCACGCGAAGTCATCGCGCTTGCGCCATGCCTTGGGCAATTCCAGCGCGAACGCATCCACCGTGTCGCCGCGGGTCCGCTTTCCGCGCAGCGTGGCCCCCGCCGGGTTGGCGGAGTTCAACACCCATTGCACATCGGCAATGGAAAGGAGAGGCTGGCCCTCCAGCTCCGTGAGGATGTCGCCGGCTTGCAGCCCTGCTTTGCCGGCGGAGGACTCCTTTTCGACCGCGAGGATGGTCGCGGACTTTTTGGGGTCCAGCGTGAGGCCGATGGTTCTGGGGTGGGGGAACGGGAACAGGGTGCGGTCATCGAGGGGGCCGGGCTTTTTGAGTGCCAGTTCCCGCGTGGCGTCGCCGATCTGGTGGCAATGGATGCAGCTTTTGACCAGATTGCCCTGGTAGTCGAGCGACGGGCCGAATTTCCCGGCGAGGGGTGGCATTTTCTCGGGGCTGGCAAATTCCGGCTGGGGGCCGGTCTTGCCGGCCAGCGCCAGCTTGTTGGCGGGATAGGCGGCATGCAGGGTGAGGGCCTTTTGCATGGCTTCGGCCAGGCCCTCGACCGAAACATCCCCCCGCCACTCGGTGCGGTGGCTGCGGGTGCCGAAACGACCCAGCACCGTGCCGTCCGGCTCCAGGAAGAACACGGCGAAGGACTGGTCGGTGTCGAACTGGAACAGGGACAGGTCGAGCCCGTTGGTGCTGACCAGACGGACGCGCACGAAACGGTCCAGATGCTTTTTGACGAGCGGGTCCTGCCGGATCACCTCCTCGTCCAGCTTGACGCATTCCTCGCACGGGATGCAGCGCAGCACCGCCAAAATGGGTTTGCCGGAACGGCGGGCCTCGTCACGGGCGGAGGGGAAATCGTTGTAGATCCAGCGGCCTTCGGCCTCGATTTCCTTCCTGTCCCGGCGGACCTTTTCCTCCCGGGTTTGGGCCGAAACCCACGGGCAGGCCGCCAGCAAAAGGAACCAGGCGAAAAGAACCCGAAAGGTGATCATGGTGGATTCTCCGGAAAGCCGGACAAGCGGGCGGTAGTGGCCCCTGCCACCGCTGATCCTATCCTAAACCGGGTTGCGCTTCCGTTGTTTTCCCTATCGCGGGTTGCCGTCCATGGCCCACCATCACCTTCCCCATCACCCGACCGCAGAGCATGAGCGTTTGGCTCTGGCTCCTGGCGCCCAGTCACCCTGGAGGCGGTGGGGTACCTACGTGACGGAGCGGCAATGGGGCACGGTGCGTGAGGACTATTCGTCCGATGGCGATGCCTGGCGGTATTTCCCGCACGAGCACGCCCGTTCCCGTGCCTACCGCTGGGGTGAGGACGGCATCGGTGGCTGGTGCGATGACAAGCAGGATTTTTCGGTCACGGTCGCGTTCTGGAACGGGAAGGATCCCATCCTGAAGGAGCGATTCTTCGGGCTGGCCAACCACGAAGGCAACCACGGCGAGGACATCAAGGAGCTGCACTGGTACCTGGATGGAACGCCCACCTCCAGCTACAACCGCATGCTTTACAAGTATCCGCAGCAGTCCTACCCCTACGAGAGGCTGATCCGCGGCAATTCCGGCTTGTCGCGGTCGGCTCCCGAATTCGAGATCCTGGACACGGGCATCTTTGACGACAACAACTATTTCGACTGCGAGATCACCTGGGGCAAGGCGTCGCCGGAAGACCATCTGCTGGAGGTGGTGGTGCACAACCGGGGTGCCAACGACTCGGAAATCCACGTGCTTCCCCAATGCATCTGCACCAACACATGGACCTGGGTGGAGGGCGGGGTGAAGCCGGATCTTCACGCGGTGACCGATTCGATGGCACGCCTGGTGGACCGGCGACTGGGCACATGGCAAATCCATTTTGACCGGCCGGATGAACTGCTTTTCACCGAGAATGAGACGAACCCCCGGCTGCACGCCAATCAGCCCGAAGCGGCCGGTTACTTCAAGGACGGCATTCACCGTCATGTGGTGCAGGGAGAGTGGGACGCGGTGAATCCGACCCGGGCGGGGACCAAGCTGGCGGCATGGCACAAGCTGTCCATCCCCGGCGGTGGAAGTGTCCGCGTGCGCCTGCGCTTGGTGAACGAGGCCGAAAGCCCCAAGGATCCCTGGGCTGATTTCGACGTCATACTGACTTCGCGCAAGGCCGAGGCTGACCAGTTCTTCGGTCACCTGCAAAAGCATGTAGCCGACGAGGATGATCGCCGCATCCAGAGGCAGGCGTGGGCCGGCCTGCAGTGGAGCAAACAGGTTTACCATTACACGGTGGCCAAATGGCTGGAGGGGGACCCGACGGAACCCTCGCCGCCAGCCAACCGGGGCGCCATCCGCAATGGTCACTGGCGCCACTACTGGCACCACACGGTGACCAGCATGCCCGACCCGTGGGAGTATCCCTGGTTCGCCGCTTGGGACTTGGCGTTCCATGCGGTTTCCTACGCCGAGATCGACCCCGCGTTCGCCAAGAGCCAATTGGAGGACCTGTGCGGCGATTTCTCGATGCATCCCTCGGGAGCCCTGCCCGCCTACGAGTGGAAATTCGATGATGTGAACCCGCCTGTGCAGGCTTGGGCTGCGCTGCGGGTCTTCGAGATCGAGAAGGCGCGCACCGGCCGGGCCGACTACCATTTCCTGGCGCGCCTGTTCATGCGGCTGAGCCTGAACTTCCAGTGGTGGGTCAATCGCAAGGACGCCGACGGGCAGAATATCTTTGAGGGCGGGTTTCTGGGCCTGGACAATGTGGGCGTTTTCGACCGCAGCCAGCCATTGCCTGGCGGGGCGGTTCTGGAACAAGCGGACGCCACGGCCTGGATGGGGATGCTGTGCCTGAACCTGCTGCGGATGGCGGTGGTGCTGGGCAAGCGGGACCCGGTGTTCGAGGACGCATGCAGCCGCTTCTTCATGCACTTTTTGTCCATCGCCGAGGCAATGGCCGATTTCCGGCAAACGGGAACCGGATTGTGGGACGACAGCGACAAGTTCTACTACGACCGGCTGCGGATGCCGACGGGGCAGATGCTTCCCCTGAAACTGCGGTCGGTGGTGGGGTTGATTCCGCTGTTCGCGGTGGAGGTGCTCAGCTCGGAGATTCTGGATCAGTTGCCGGTGTTCCAGGAAAGGTTGAACTGGTTCTTTGTTCAGCGACCGGACCTGGCCTCGCTGGTGTCGCGGTGGCGCGAACCGGCGATCCATGCCGATGGCGCCGCCACGGAGGTTGAAACCCGCCTTTTCTCGCTATTGCGGGGGCACCGGACCAAGGCCCTGCTGCGGCACGCGCTGGACGAGGGGAAGTTTTTGTCACCCTACGGCATCCGCTCGATGAGTCGGGAATACCTGGCGAACCCCTATACCATTGAGCTGAATGGCAAAAAGATGACCGTCGCCTACGAGCCGGCCGAAGGCAGGACACCCGCCTTCGGCGGCAACAGCAACTGGCGCGGGCCGGTCTGGTTCCCGATCAACCAGTTGCTGCTGGAATCCTTGCTTCGATTCCATCGCTACTACGGCGAGGATTTTCGGGTGGAATGCCCGACGGGTAGCGGCAACCTGCTCAGCCTGCGGGAAGTCGCCGGGGATTTGGCCGGCCGTTTGAAGGCGATTTTCCAGCGCGGCCCGGACGGCTTGCGCCCCTGCATGGGGTCCGACACACGTTTCCGGGATGATCCCTATTTCAAGGACCTGATCTGGTTCCACGAGTATTTCGACGGAGACACCGGGCGCGGTTGCGGTGCCAGCCACCAAACGGGGTGGACAGCCCTGGCGGCCCGTCTCTTCAGCCCCTACCCGATGCCTGACGCACACCGCCGGGAGGCCGGCGAGGATTGGGTGGAGAGTTGATGGGAATACCGGACATATGGGAAGCTTGATAAAATGCCAAAATTCAGGCTACCCAATTCTCGCAAACCAGGCCTGGAATAAAACCAAAATCCGAATCCTTGGTGACTAAAACACACCCACCCAAGGTCAAGGCGATGGCAGCGATTTGAATGTCCATGGCCTGAATAGGTCTTCCAATTCGGGTCAGTTCCGCGCGAATTTTGCCATATTCCAGGGCAGCCTTCAAATCGAAGGCCAGACGCGCAAAGCACCAAGGGCCTTCAGGAACAATTCCCGGTTCTTTTCGCGTGATACGCTTGCTTCGATGCCGTGGGCCAATTCGGCCACCACAGGCATGGCAAGGCCTATCACATGTCCTTGGTAACGCAGGCCATCGTTTTTTCCAGGATACCGTTTCGTTGATTGATCAAGTCGCTGGCGATACCGGTATCCAGCATATATCTGGTTAACGCCATTCCTTCACCAGACGAGTTTGTTCTGCATAAAAACCAGCTTGCTCCGATTGTTTACCTTTTTCCCGTTCGTTTTCCCAAGCTTGTACTTCCGCAGGGGTCATAAGTATGGACTACAATTCCTTCAATCGCGAGATATCTTCCTTCAATGATTCTGGTGAGGTTATTTGGCTATCCGTCAGGGCGGCATCGAGGTCGATCAGGAGTTCCGTGCCTTCCGGAAGGTTCAACGGATTATCAGTGATCAGTCGTCCATCTTGGACAATGGCGCGAATCGCTCCCATAGCCAGAACCTCCCAGACTAGTTGATTGACATTTTACCATCGATGAGTGGTTGGAAAGCAAGGCCTTCAATCCTTATCTCAGTTCACCAGATGGAGGCCTTTGCCCAAGACCTGTTCGGCCGGGTAGCCGGGCTATTTTTGCAGTAGGGATTCAATAGAGAAACCCAACACTGGACTCAACTGATATAGCAGATGCCATTGTATGCCTTTAAAGAGCAGCAGCGAACGCGAACGACCACCCGAGCCAGAAGCCCAAGTGCAGCACGATGACCACCGCGATGGCCACCTTCTGCCGGAAAAGCGAAGACCGCCTGAAGACCAGCCCCGTCAGGCCGCATAGCGCAAGGTATAGACCGACATTAGCGAAGCCAGCAAACATGACCAACCCGCTGCCGCTGTTACCCGCAGCATAGGTGCCAGAAGTAACCGCGATGAAGTTCCAGCAGAAGCCTTGCAGAATTAGGTTGAGCGGCGTGGAGAGAGCAACTAGCACCGCCCCGCCAACGACAAGCGTGCCGACGCCTTCGACATGGATCTGCTGGTCTTCTGCCATCGGCAACTTCTTTCGTCGAGCACATATCCAACCGCATACCTTCTGGAAGGTTCAACGGTTTTTGGTGATCAGCCTTCCATCCTGGACAATGGCGCGAATTGTTCCCAAGGCGGAACCCTGCCCGAGGCGGTTGATCTGGCATGTACCATCGGGGAGCCATTGGCAGGCAAACCTGTCACCCCTTCACGCAATCCACCGGCTGGAAGCCCTTGCCCAGCACCGGCTCGGCCGGGTAGCCGAGCCAGTTTTGCAGCAGGGCCGCGTAGACCTGGCGGAAGTCGGTGTGGTGTTTCAGGTCGCCGTCCACCAGGTCGGTGAGGCTGGGGTGGGCGCCTGAAACGCCGGGCTTCACCCCCGGGCCGATGCAGAACATCTGCGAGGCGGCGCCGTGGTCGGTGCCCAGGCTGCCGTTTTCCACCACACGACGGCCAAACTCGCTGAAGGTGGCCACCATCACCCTGTCGGCCAGTTGGTGGGACTTCAGATCTTTCAGGAAGGCGCCCACGGCGCCGGACAACTCGGCCAGCAGCAGCTCGTG
>DKBS01000134.1:14456-18784 GCA_002451275.1 Planctomycetaceae bacterium UBA6894
GCCACCACCTGCAGCTTGCGGGCCAGGCCGGTCTCGGGGTAGGTGGCGCCGGGCTTGTAGGCCTTGGCCACCTCGCCCAGCCGCTCGACGCTGGTCAGCGTCACATCGGCGGTGCGGCGGAGGAAATCGAGTTCGCCGCCTGCCTCGTTTGCCCTCAGCGCCACGGCCTCGCGCAGGGTCTGCTGGGCGCGTTTGCCCGAAGCCGGATCGCCCGGTCCGGGCAGCAGCTTGTAGGCATCCATGGATTGCACATTGGGCACATTGACCCGGCCGCTGAGCAGGGCCAGCGGCAGTTTTTCCGAACCCAGCGCCAGGGCGGGCACACCACCGGCCAGCGCCTTGGGGTCGCGCTCGAGCGCGCGGCCCAGCCAGCCATCGCGCAGGTCCACATTTTCGGGGCGGGCGGTGTGCCAGATATCCATGCTGCGGAAGTGGGACCGGTCGGGCTTGGGGTAGCCCACGCCCTGGATCACCGCCACCTGGCTGTCATCAAACAGGGTGCGCAGGTCGCCCAGCCTGGGGTGCAGCCCCACGGAGCTGTTGAGCTTGAGCACCCGGTCCTTGGGCACGGCCAGCACGGGGCGGGCCTTGTAATACGCGTCATCAGCGAAGGGGATGACGGTGTTCAGGCCATCGTTGCCGCCGGCCATTTCCACCACCACCAGCACGCGGCCGGAAGTGTCGGGTTTGCCCAGCCACCCGGCTGCGCGCACGGCGGAGCGCCAGATGCCGGGCAGTGACGCGCCAACCGACGCCGCGCCGGCTGTGCCGCATTGTCCCAGGAAGATTCTTCGACTGCCGGCCATGGTGGTTTCCCCGGGTTCACATCAACTGGTATTCGGGCAAGGCGAGGATTAGGTGCAGCAGGCCACGGTCGCGGGTGGCGGGTGCCTCCTGGCCGGAGGCGAACGCCCGCAGCCGGTCCAGCACGGGCCCATCGGGCGGGGTGGCGAGTAGCAGCCCGGTGTAGTGGGCAACCGCCTGGCCGGCGCTGAGAAGCTGGTGGTCGCGGGCCCGGGCATCGAGATCGATCAGCGGGCCATATTTCGCGCCCGCGGCAAGCTCTGAGGCGAAGTTGGCGCGCAGCAGGTAGGTGGTGGAGCTGATCCACAGCCGGCCGCCTTCCCACCCCTTCACGGTGGGCGGCAGGAAGACCGCCTGCCCCAGTTCGTCGAGGCAGCGGGCGGTGGGCTCCAGCCGCGGCGCCGTCACCAGCGCGCGCTCGGCGCCCAGCACCAGGTCGAGCGGACTCTTGATGATGGCCCCGCGCGCTTTGGGGCTGAAGAACAGTTTGCTGGCGAGCAGTTCGCGCAACACCGGTGCCATGCGGAACTGGTGGCGGCGGATGGAATCGGCCACGGCCTCGAGGGTAGCCGCATCGGGGTTTGGCAGGACGAAGGTGGTCAACAGCCGGGTGGCGATGAAGCGCGGGCAGGCGGGTTGCTTCAGGCAGATGTCGATGACCGCGTCGCCATCGAACTTGCCGGTGCTGCCCAGCACGGTCTTGGTGCCGGTGTCGTGCTGGGTGTCGTTGAACCAGAACTCGCCATCGCGCATGTGCCAGCCGGTGAAGCAGCGGGCGGCCTCCTGAATGTCCTTCTCGGTGTAGTTTCCCACGCCCAGGCTGAACAGCTCCATCACCTCGCGGGCGAAGTTTTCGTTGGGGTGGCGGCGGCGGTTGGCGTTGCCATCGAGCCAGATCAGCATGGCGGGATCGCGCGCGATCTGGTGCAGCAGCTTGCCGTAGTCGCCCAGGGCCTGGGCGCGGAACAGGTCGTTCTGCGCCAGCATCAGGGCGACATCCTTCACCTTGTCGTTGGAGGTGGCGAAGAGGTTGTGCCAGAGAAAGGTCATCTTTTCGGCCAGCGGATTGGCCGAGCGCAGCATGCGGTGCAGCCACCAGGCCTGCAGGTTGGCGGTGCTGCCGGTGTCGAGCGCGGTCTTGCGCAGCAGGTCATCGGTGCGGGTGAACGCGGGGGTTTCCGGCTGGATGGCGCAGAGACGGTCGAGCGTGGCCTGCGGGCCCGCCTTGTGCGCCTGTTCGATTTCTTCAGCCGATGCCCCGTACTGGGCCCGGCGGAGCAGGTGCGCGGTATCGGCGGTGGTCCAGGCGGAGGGGCCGAAATCGTGCGGGGCCAGCGGCCCGGTGGAGGGGCGTGAGGATACGGGCGTCATTTCCAGTTGCCCTCCAGGCGCACCTCGATGCCCCAGGGATGCGACAGCGAGCCCAGGCGGACTTTCTCGACCCTGCACAGGGCGCTTTCCAGCACCTGCACCTCTTCCTTGGCCTGCTGTTCGGTGCGGCCGTTTTTGATGCCACCGGCTTCCAGCAGGCCGCGGTTCAGCATCAGCGCATCGGCCAGACGCGGGCCGGAGACGGCCCAGTCTTCCGCCTTGGCCGGTTGGCGGGAGTCGGTTTCGGCAGCCGGTTTGGTGTAGGCGTCGATCAATTGCTTGCACAGACCCTTGGAAGAGCAGAGCAGGTATTTGTTCCCCACCAGGGCGGCGGCGGGGGTGAAGTTGTTGACCACGGGCAGGTCCTTACCCTTGGGCTTGTTGAGGTAGTCGGCAAAGGTGACCTGCACCCCCTGGTGGGTCTCGGAGGTCATCACCCAGGGCTGTCGGCCTTGCTGGCCGGCCTCGATGTTGAGGATGGCGGACAGGGTTTGCAGGAACAGGTTCAGCAGGTTGGAGCCTTCCTTCGGCTTGGCCAGATCGATGATGACGGCGAAGCCGGGCAGCTTCACGCCCGGGGTGCCATCGAGGTGGCTGTAGTCCTGCGGTGCGGCTACCACCGTGATACCCCGGCCCAGCACGCTGAGCACATCCTTGGCGAAATCCTTGCCGGGCAGGATGTTGGCCAGGCCGGTCTCGAACTGGTCGAAGCCGGGCAGGGCCTTGCTCTCCAGCAGTTGCTCGCGGTGGGTGTACCAGGTGGCGATGTCGCGGTCGAAGGCCATGCCGCCGATGAGGGTGGGGATGGTGGGAAAGGGATTGGCCCCGGGCTTGCCATCGGCCGGGAACAGGGCTCGCCTTCCGGCATCGAGCTTGTTGACATCGCCGGGGGCGATCACCCGCAGGTCGAAGTCCTTTTCTCGCACGCTGAGGCTGGCGCCCACGGCCGGGCTGCGGGCTGCCATCTCCACCAGACCGCCGAACCACAGCGAGGCCAGCGGGTTGTCCATTTTGGACGGGATGAGCCGGTTGCCGAGCGGGCCCTTCAGGGCCTTGGTGGCCAGGTAAGCGGTGATCACGGGCTGGTCGCCGGACTGTTTCCGGACGGATTGGTAGTCGGGGTCGGCGGCCAATGGCTTGAAGGTGTTTTTGGCGGCATCGACGCCGTTTTGCTCCCCCGCCAGCCGCTGCCATACCGACTGTGCCGGGGCGGCCTGGGTGCCGGCCACCAGCCAGTCGTTCCCTAGGGCAATGCTGCCCACCTTCTGGATGGAAACTAGGGTGACTCCCTTGGCGGGGCTGGACAGCGACACCTGCCCTTCCGCCAGGTCGAGAAACGGCTGCAGCCGTTTGCGGAACTGGTCCCATTGGTCGCGGTTTTTCACCCGGGCGGCCAAAAGGATTTCCGGCTGGGCGCCAAGCTTGCCATACAGGCCCAGCGCCAATTCACCCCCCGCTAAGGTTTTGGCCAGATCGAGGACTGGCAAACCGGTCTGCTGCTCGACGATGGCCTTCACCGCCAGCGCCTTCTTGAATTCGGGCCGCTTGAGCAGCTCCATGCCCTGGGGGGTGGAATAAAACGCCTCGATGAGGCCTGCCTTTTCCACCCGGTCGATCAGGCTGGCCAAATTGTTCAGCTGAACCGAGGCGATGGCCCCGGCAGGGAGCATCTCGGCGGGATCCCCCGCGGGGCAGGCCGTGGTGACCAGGCAAACGGTGCAGAGGGAGAACATCAGCCGGCGCATGGCGACCAATCCGTATGGAGGGTTTTGGAGCTATCCCTCCAAGATACCCGACCGGGGTTGGCCGGGTTGCAGAGAAACCGGGTGAATAGGGCTTTTGGGGCTGATAAGGGCTTTTGGAAATGGGGGTTAAGGGATTTTCATGCGTTGCCACATCAAAGTTAGTCACCGATATCGAAACGGTCAGTGGACCTTGAGTTAACAATGTTTATCAAAAAACAAAAATTTGGATTCTCTGACTAGTAAGCAAAATTGTCCTAACCATTGAATAATGGTTAGGAACCATGACTTTACTCCTCAAGATTCCAAAACTTCATCGGTATATTCACCCTTGGATAGGATGACAATCGCATCTTCGTTTGGAGAAGCAGTCAAGTATTGATGGCAGGGAGTTTTTGAATCCAAAAGTCC
>DKBS01000011.1 GCA_002451275.1 Planctomycetaceae bacterium UBA6894
GGGGAATGGGGCAGGTGGCGCCAAGGTTGGGTATTGCCAAGCTGGCTAGTTCAGAGACCCGGGAAACGGGCGTTTCGCCCGTGCTTTTGGTTTTTGATTTGGCGAGCCGGCTGCGGGAGCGGCCGGGTGCTGGCGCGGACGGGGGACCAGGCATTCACCGCGAAGACGCGAAGGCCGCCAAGTTTGGGTTTTTCAAGGCTGGCTGGTCCAGAGACCCGGGGCACGGGGGTCTCGCCCGGGCTTTTGGTTTTGGATGGGGCATTCCCGTGCGGGAGTGTCCGCTTTCCAGAGCAATGGCGTAAGTCCAAGAGGTCCACCGATGTTCACGGGGAGTCCCAGCGATGAGCTACGAACTGGAGCGGGAGCGTCTGGTCGAGAAGGAACTGCGCCTGCTGGGCATTCGAAATGAGGCGGTGCTGCGGGCCATGAAGGTGGTGCCGCGCGAGGCGTTTGTGCCGGAGGAAATGCGGGAGTTTGCCTACCGCAACGCCCCGCTTCCCATCGCCGCTGGGCAAACCATCTCCCAGCCGCTGATCGTGGCCCACATGGCCGAGGCCCTGGAGCTGGGGCCCCAGGAGCGCGTGCTGGAGATCGGTGCCGGTTCGGGCTACGCCGCGGCGGTGCTGTCGCGCATCGCCCGGGAGGTCTACACCATCGACCGTCATCAGGAACTGGCTGACACCGCCGCCCAGCGCCTGCAAAAACTGGGTTACGATAACATCCATGTCCGCTGCGGGGATGGCACGCTGGGCTGGCCCGATGAGGCCCCTTTCGATGCCATCGTCGTGGCGGCGGGGGGGCCGAAAATTCCGCCGGCCCTGCTGGAGCAGCTCCGCGTGGGGGGGCGGTTGGTCATCCCCGTCGGCGAATCCCTCGAGACCCAGCAGTTGGTCCGCGCCATCAAGCGGGAAGGGGGCGAGTTCGACTACGAGGAGCTGGGCGCGGTGCGTTTTGTCCCGCTGATCGGCGCGGGGGGCTGGCAGTCGGAATCAGGCGTCGACCTTCCCGCTTCGAGAACTCCATCGGTTCCAGCCAGGGTGGCCGCCAGCGTCCCCGACCTGATCCGCCGGGCCGCCGAATCATTTTCCTCCATTGAGGGTGCCAACCTGCAGCCGCTGCTCGATCGCATCGGTGATGCCCGCCTGGTCCTGATCGGCGAGGCCAGCCACGGCACTTCCGAGTTCTACCGCATGCGCGCCGAGATCACCAAGGCGCTCATCGAGAAGAAAGGCTTTGACTTTGTCGCCGTCGAGGCGGACTGGCCCGACGCCTACCGCATCCACGACTATGTCACGCACAGGAAGCGTGACGAGCCCCACGACTGGGAGGCCTTTTCCCGCTTCCCCACCTGGATGTGGCGCAATGTGGAAACCCTCGATTTCATCCACTGGCTGCGCGATTTCAACCTGCGCCGGCGGCATCCCGACCGCCGGGCCGGTTTCTTCGGCCTGGACCTGTACAGTCTGTTCACCTCGTTGAACTCGGTGCTGAAGTACCTCGACCAGGTCGATTCTGAGGCTGCCGCCACCGCCCGGGTACGTTACGGTTGCCTCACGCCGTGGGAGGGAGACCCGGCAACCTACGGCAAGGCGATCCTGACCGGCCGTTACCGCAGTTGCGAGACCGATGTGGTCAACATGCTGCGTGATCTGGCCCGCCGCCGGATCGACGCCTCGATGAAGGATGGGGAGGAGCTTTTCAACGCCCAGTTGAACGCCCGGCTGGTGGCGAACGCCGAGGAATACTACCGCATCATGTACTACGGGTCCGACGAGTCCTGGAACCATCGCGACACCCACATGTTCGACACGCTGCGCCTGCTGCTCAACCGCCACGGCAAGGGCTCCAAGGCGATCCTCTGGGAGCACAATTCCCATCTGGGCAACGCGGCTGCCACCCAGTTTGGCAAGCACGGGCAGATCAATGTCGGCCAACTCTGCCGCCAGGCGTACGGCGACGATGTGTACGCCATTGGCCAGGGGACCGATCACGGGACCGTGGCCGCCGCCTCGCACTGGGAGGGGCCGATGGAGATCAAGAGGGTGCGGCCCGCGCTGCCCGACAGCTACGAGCGGCTGATGCATCTCACGGAGATGGAATCTTTCTTCCTGCCGCTGACCAAATCGCGGCACCCGCAGTTGGTCTCGGCCCTGGCCCAGCGACGCCTGGAGCGCGCCATCGGCGTGATCTACCGCCCGGATACCGAGCGTGCCAGCCACTACTTCGACGCCTCGTTGCCCCAGCAGTTCGATGAATGGATCTGGTTTGACGAGACCTCCGCGGTGGGCCCGCTCAGCACCCGGCAATCGGGCGCCCACGAACCCGAGCATCCCTTCGCCACGCTGGATGAATAGCCGGAGGTTCTGGCTGTCGCCGCTACCTGTGGGGGGTGAAGCATGTCCCAGGACCTCGCCCGATCGCTGATGGACGAATTCGCCGAGGCCACCGGGCTCACCGGCGGGGCCGCGCCGCGACGGTACCTGTGGACCGACGCCTTCGCCGTCTGCACTTTCCTCGGCCTGGCTCGCCGGACTGGGGAAGAACGGTACCGGCACCTGGCCCGCGCCCTCGTCGACCAGGTGCACCAGGTGCTGGGGCGTCACCGCGACGATGATCCGCGCACCGGCTGGATCAGCGGCCTTGCCGAGGCCGAGGGTGAAAAACACCCCACGCGGGGCGGTTTGCGCATCGGCAAACCGCGCAACGAGCGCCCCATCGGCCAACCCCAGGATCCCCGGCTGGAATGGGAGCAGGACGGGCAGTACTTCCACTACCTCACCAAGTGGATGCACGCCCTGGGCCGCATGGCCCGGGAAACCGGTGAACCCCGGTACCGGCAATGGGCTGCCGAGCTGGCGCTGGTTGCCTGCCGCAAATTCCGCCAACCGGCCACCGGCTCGGGTCCCGGACATTTGGTCTGGAAAATGAGCATCGATCTCAGCCGACCCCTTGTCTCCTCTACCGGCCAGCACGATGCGCTCGATGGCCTGATCACCTGCCTGGCGCTGGAATCGGATCCCGCGGTGGAACCAGCCGACAAGGCCCTGCTGTCCCCGGTGATCCGGGATCTGGCCGGGATGTGCGGCCACACCCAATGGGGCACCAACGATCCCCTGGGTATCGGCGGATTGCTGGATGGCGCGACGCGGTTGGCCCAGTTGGATTTTCGGCGGGGCCACGGGGTAGGGGACCTGCTGTCGCAGGTGCTGCAGGCGTGTCTGCATAGCCTGCATGCCTTCGGCCGTTCGCAAACCCTCCACTACCCCGCCACGCACCGCCTGGCTTTCCGTGAACTGGGGCTGGCTATCGGCCTGCAAGGAGTGCGCATCATCACCACCCTGTGGAAAAGGTCCGATGTGTGGGGGGACAGCTTGGCCAAACTGGAGCACTATATTCCGGTGGCGCGGGCGATCGAATCCTTCTGGTCCGATCCGGCCCACCGGGTAGGCCAGACCTGGAAGGACCATGCTGACATCAATGCTGTGATGCTGGCCACCAGCCTGGCACCGGAGGGCTACCTGGGCATTTGAGTGGCGGGCGGCAGGATGATCGATTTGCGCACCATGGTCTCCAGCAAGGGTAGGCACTCCCTTGCCATGGCAATCCCCATGGAGAAAGTGTTCCCCTGGAGCCATTTGTTCCCGGGCACAGGTTTGGATTTCAAAGGTCTAAAAAAAAGGTGGGTTCCGGGTGCCCCGGGCGGTCTCGCGGCCTTCACTCCCGCCCGGCGAAGGCCCTGTACATTTTCAGCTTCCCGTAGCTGATCTCCCCGCCCAGCTTTTCATGCACGGGGGAAAGCGCCATGCCATCGTGCCCCTCGAAAGCCGCGCGCATCCGCCCGGCCTCTTCCGGGGTGTAAAAGGCGATCGGGTCGAGATTTTCCCCCTGCTCGATCGCCTGCGCCAGATGGCCCTCGATGGTGGACAGGCTCAGCCCGCGCGCCTGCGCGATCTCGGCCATGCCGGCCCCGTCGCGGAACTGGCGCAGGGTCTCCAGCACGGTCGCCCCCAGCCCGCTGGCTGCGCCGACCCGTTTGGGGGCCTGGGCCCTGGCAGGCTTCAGGCCCGGGAAGCTCTGGCGGGGGTGATCTGCCAGCCATTCGTCCACCGCCTCCATGAACGCGTTGCCGAATTCTTCCAGCTTGCGCTCGCCCACTCCGGGAAGAGCCAGGAACTCCGCCGACACACGCGGATAAGCCCGGGCAATATGCCGCAGGGTGACATCGGAGAAGATCACATAGGGGGGGACATTCCGCGTGTCGGCGAAGCCCTTGCGCACCGCGCGGAGTTTCTGGAAAAGCCCCTCGTCGCAGGGGACTTCCCCGGCCTTGGCCAACCGGGGCGCCCCGCCACCCGCCTTCACCGCCGGCTTGTGCGGCCGTGCCAGGTGGATCGGTGTGCGGTTCTTCAGGGCCAGCAGGCCCTTTTCGGTCAGACCCACCGTGGGGAAGTCTCCCGCCTCCAGCTCCGCCAGACCCTGCTGCGCCAACTGGCGCCCCAGGTCCATCCATGCGTCCCGGGACCTGTCCTTGCCGATGCCGTAGGTGGACAGGGTCTCATGCCCCCACTTTTCGATCCGCTCCGTTTTGGCTCCGGCCAGCACATCTGCCAGGTGCTTCCACCCCACCGAGAAGCCGCTCTTCTGCCGTATGCGGAAGATGCAGCTCAATAGTTTTTGGGCCTCCACCGTCGCGTCCCAGGTCTCGCGCGGCTCGAGGCAGTTGTCGCAGTTGCCGCAGTTGCCTTCCGGCCATTCCTCGCCGAAATAGCGCAGCAGATAGGCCCGCCGGCAGCGCGGCTCGTCGCCGTAGGCGGTCATCTGGTCCAGTTGCCTGCGGGCGATCCGTTTGGCCTGCTCGTCGGTGATGTCGTCCAGGAACTTCAGGTTCTTCATCACATCGCCGCGGGAGAACAGCATCAGGCATTCGCCCGCCAGGCCGTCGCGCCCGGCGCGCCCGGTCTGCTGATAGTAGCTCTCCACATTCTTCGGCATGTCCGCGTGGATCACATAGCGCACATTCGGTTTGTTGATACCCATGCCGAACGCCAGCGTGGCGCAGACGATGCGGGCCTCGTCGCGGATGAAGGCCTCCTGGTTCCTGGCGCGCTCGTCGGGCTCCATCCCGGCGTGGTAGGCGATCGCCGCCAGGCCCTCGGCGCGCAGCGCGTCTGCCAGACTTTCCGTCCCCTTGCGGGAATGGCAGTAGATGATGCCCGAGTCTTCGGGCCTGCCGGCCGCGAATTCCCAAACCTGCTTGGCCACCTTGGTCTTTTCAACCACCCGGTAGCTCAGGTTGGGCCGGTTGAAGCTGGACAGGTACACCGCCGGGTCGCGCAGCTTCAGTTGCGCGATGATGTCGCCGCGCACCTGGGGCGTGGCGGTCGCCGTCAGCGCCACGATGGGCGCCCCCGGATGCGCCGCGCGCAATTCGCCCAGGTTGCGGTAGTCCGGCCGGAAATCGTGGCCCCACTCGCTGATGCAGTGGGCCTCGTCCACCACCAGCGCCTCCACATTCCAGCGCGCCAGCCTGGCCAGAAAATTCCCCATCAGCACGCGTTCAGGGGCGATATACAGCAGCTTGTGCGCCCCGCGGTCCAGCTCGGCCATCCGTTGCTGCTGGGTGGCCGCATCGAGGGAGGAGTTCAGGAATGTCGCGGCCACCCCGGCGGCGTCAAGCTGGTCCACCTGGTCCTTCATCAGCGCGATCAACGGCGAAATGACCACAGTCAAGCCTCGCCGGACCAGGGCCGGCAGTTGGTAACACAGGCTCTTGCCAGCCCCCGTGGGCAGGATGGCCACCGTGTCGCGCCCCGCCAGCGATGATTCCATGATCTCCCGCTGCAGCGGCCGGAACTCGCTGTAACCGAAAACCTGTTTCAAAAGGGCCGGAAGCGACCGCCCTTCCTGTGTCAAAGCCATCCAGGCCTCATGCTGCGGGAATGCTTGGTGCCGTGATGCCGGCTACACGTGTGAACATTTGAACATGGTAGGCCTCCGCGTCCCGAAGGAGAAGTGGCCGGCGCCTGCAAAACCACCGGCTCCAACCTCAATGGGCGACTGATTGTGGGCCCACCGAATATTTTTCGAAAAAAATACGATTCCACGGCCCTTCCAGCGGGGCCCCGCTAAACCACGGCAAGCCAACGCTTTAGCCCTTACAACCGACAATTTTGTCTTGTTTTGCGCAAAGCCCCGGCAAAACCCGGTCGGGCCATCCCCTGTCCCATTCCTAGAATGAAATTTCACAGGACGGATCCACCTGCCTCGTTGGCGGGTATTCCTCAGGAGAACCCATATGACCCGTTTGGCTTTTGGACTGATTGCGGTGGCTTTTGTGGCCAGTGCCTCCCAGGCGGGCCCGCTCGGCTTCCTGAAAAACCTCCGCCAGCGCCCGCAGGGGAACACCCAGGCACCAGCCCAGGCTGCTGCGCCGGCACCGGCCCAGCCGGCTCCTGTGGCAACCAGTGAGGCGGCTCCCGCCGCCAATCCGGCGCTGAACCGCCTGACCAACAACCGCGTCACGCGGTATTTTACCAAGCCCGCGGCCAACCCGAACTGACCCAACTGCCCCTGATGCTGTCCGGTCGGACAGCGAGGAATTCCCGCGCGGCGCAGCCGGGCCCTTTTGATGGGCTGGCTGCGCCGCGCGGCTTTTTGATGAGTGGTTTTTCATATTCACGGTGAAGCCGGGCCTGATTGACGGCCCCCACCCCGGGGCTTACCCTCAAAAGAGTCTCTTTTTCGCAAACCTTTCGGGGAAACGAGCATGCTTTCTTCCATGGCGATGGCCGCCGCCCTCTGTCTGGGCGCCGATGATGTGGCGGTCAAATTCCTGCCTTCGGGCCTCACGCCCAAAGTGGGCGGGTATGCCCCGGTGCGCGCCGCGCTGTCGGACAAGGCCGACGGTGTGAAGAAAGCCCCCGAGGGGCTGACGGCCCCCCGCTACGGGAAGATCAAGTTCGGCGACAAGACCTGGGCCTTCATCCTGGAGGAGCCCGAGGGCAAGCCCGCCAAGCTGTTTGTCGACACGAACAACGATGGCGACTTCACCAACGATCCGGAGGCGAAGTGGTCGGCCAACAAGAACGGGGCCCAGACCATGCACAGCGGCAGCGCCCAGGTGGACATGGGTGGCGGCAAACTGGCCTCAGTGAACCTGTACCGATTCGACCACATGGACCCGCAACGCGCCGCCCTGAAGGACACGGTGCTGTTCTACAACGACTTCGGGTACGAGCTGACGCTGACCCTGGACGGTCAGAAGTTCACCACCTTCACCGGGCCGGAAACCCGGATGGCCCTGTGGATCGACCGCGATGACAACAAGATCCGCAGCAGCAAGTTCGAGTCGGTCACGCTGGGCAAGCCCTTCAACTTCACCGGCACCACCTATGTGCTGAGCAAGGAGGGCGACACCTTCAAGCTGGCCAAGTCGGAGACTGAACTGCCCAAGATGCCCCTGGCGCCGGATCTGCGCGTGGGCAAGAAGGCGCTTGCTTTCACAATGGACGGTCTCGACGGCAAGAAGGTCGACTTCCCCAAGGACTACGCCGGCAAGCTGGTGCTGGTGGATTTCTGGGCCACCTGGTGCGGGCCCTGCATCGCCGAGATTCCCAATGTGAAAAAGGCCTATTCCGACTGGAACGGCAAGGGCTTCGAGGTGCTGGGCATCAGCTTCGACAACGAGGGCCAGAAGGAGAAGGTGGAGGAGTTCCTTAAGAAGAAGGAGCTTCCCTGGAAGCAGATCTACGAGGGCAAGGGCTGGAAGACCAAGCTCGGCGAGCAGTACGATGTGAACGCCATCCCCTTCGTGCTGCTGGTCGATGGTGACACCGGCGAGATCCTGGCCACCAGCAGCGAACTCCGCGGCCCGGGCCTGTCCGAGTTTATCGGCAAGCAACTGGAGAAGAAGAAAAAGAACGCTGCGGAATAATCCGCGCCAGTTCCAAGGGCGGGGCCCGGGAGGATTATCCCCCGGGCCCCGCCTTTTTTTGTTTTGCAACTCTCATTCTGTGGCGATGGGAATATCTTTCTTGTTGTCACGGATGAAACGGATGATGTCATCGAGCATCGGCTCGATGGTCTCGTATTGGGTGCCATCCTGCGTGGAAACGGTCACTCGCCGGTTATGCAGTTGCATGGCGTGGCGCACCCGGTCTTTCAGGATCAGGGTTTTCGTCTCTTCCCAGGAAATGCCAACCCCCCAGGGGGCGTTTTTGCCAAGCACCAGAACCTTGACATGCTCGCGCAGGTCCTTGGTTCTTCCCGCTTCCAATGAGAAGGTCGTGCGCCGGTCCACGGTGGCAATTTTCAAGTGATCCTGTCCGGAACCCCTCCACGCGAAAAGCAGCACGCTTTCCTTGGAGAAGTCCACCCGCTTTTTCACCTCGGCGGTCGCTTCTTCGGTCAGGTATTCCCCTGCCTCCTTTTCCGAGCGGATCACTTTCGGCTGCAGGGGTCGGCCGGACTGGAAGGCGGTTGGTTTGGCTTCCAGCCCGCCGAGCTCTCGCATGGCAGGCTGTCCATCGTTAGGCGGTGCGATTTGGTTCCCCTCCACAGGCGGGGCCGACCTGGCCCCGGGTGCCTGCAGGCACAGGGCCAATACGGAAAGCCAGATGGGCATCTTTATGGTCATGGTGGATCTCCTGTATTTGCGATAACTACACCCGTTCCAGCACACAAGCCAGCTCATGGAGCCCGGCCGGGTGTTCCACCCGTTTGGGTTCTCCCACCCACTTCCAGCCGGTCTGGAAAAGCTCCCACATTTCCTCCAGCGGGCAGTGGAACGGTGGACCCCCGGGCTTGCCGGTCTGCATGAAAAGGGAGAAGAGTTTCCCGCCGGGCCGCAACCAGCGGGTCAGGGATTGCGCATAGGTGGACCGCTGGCCGGGGTCGATCGCGCACAGGCAGGCTTGCTCGTAAATGGCGTCAAAAGGGGCTGCCGGACAAAACTGAAACAGGTCGGCCTGAACCACGGTGGCATCCAGCCCGCGCCGGGCCAGTTCGGCCCGGAGGCTGTTCACCGCACTCTCGGCGTAGTCCACCGCGGTCACCCGAAAACCCACCTCGGCCAGGGCGACCACTTTATGCCCCCGGCCGCACCCCGGCACCAGGATGCCACACTCGACCAGGACACGCCTTTCCAGCCACTCCCGCAGCATGGGGTTCGGCCCGCCCCGATCCCAGCCGGTTTTCCCCTCGTCGTACAGCCCCTGCCAGAAGGAACTGGTCAGGTCAGGGGTGCCACCGGGAGGTACGGGGGATGCGGCATGGGCCGTCATGATGCGGTTTCCTGTTGTGGCTGTCAGCGGGGCTGGGCGGGGTCAATCCTGTTCGACGGCGTTGGGCTCATCGGTGGTCATGTACTTGCCGATGTAGGCGGGCTCGCCCATGCGCTTCAGCAGGTCCAGTTGCAGGTCCAGCCAGCTCATGTGCTGTTC
>DKBS01000148.1 GCA_002451275.1 Planctomycetaceae bacterium UBA6894
ACCAAGAAGGACAGGAGCAACCCTTGCGACTGGCTGAGTTGGAAAAGCTGTTAAAAGGTCCCCAATTTGCCATCCAGGAAGCCGATTGAAAAAATCAGTCTTTTTTGAAAATTCATTCAACCATCAGGGACACATTATCCGAAAGGGATGAGGCCACCCGCTCCGCAAACACGATGCCGCACCCGGATTTCACCCCTATGAACCCAGCCAGCACCTCCGCCAGGGCCCTTTTCGTCGGCAGTCACCCCGGGCAGGAACTGATGGTTTTCGGGTGGTTGATGGAAAGCAAACCGGATGTGTTCATCCTGACGGACGGATCGGGGGCCAAGGACCGGCCGCGGATCGACTCGTCGCGGCAGGTGCTGGAGGCTGCCGGTATCGTGCCGGGCAGCCTGTTCGGCGGGCACACAGACCGGGCACTTTACGGGCATTTGGTGGGGCACAACGGCAGTTTTTTTGTCGATCTGGCGGAGATGGTGGCCAACCATATCCTGGGTCGGGGAATCCAACTGGTGGTGGCCCCCGCGGCGGACGGCTTCAACCCGGTACAGGACGCTCTGCGGTTGGTGGTGGACGCGGCTTGCCGGCTGGTGACCCAGCACGGTGTGCGGAATCTGGAGAACCGCGGGGTGCACCTTCAGGCCAGGCCTGAGGAGGGGATGTCCGACCGGCTGAGCCGGGTGGTGATTCTGGATGAGGAAACGCTGGCCAGGAAAGTGGGGCTGGCCCGGTCTTTTCAGGGGCTGGAGTCGGCGGCGGAAAACCTGCTGGGCACCTTCGGTCCGGAAGCCTACCGGGTGGAGGTGCTGCGGCGGGTGACCCGACCGCTCATGGTTCCCTGCGTGGAGCCGGATTACGAGAAACACGGCGCAGAGCGGGTGGCGGCCGGGTTGTACCCGACAGTGATACGCTACGCGGACCATCTGGCCCCGGTGAACTGGGCCTTGCGCAGCCACCTAGAAGGGCCGAGTTATTCGGTTTCGCGGGCGGCTTGATCGGATCGGTTGGACATTAAAAGAGAGTGGGACAGGCTTCCCGCCTGTCCCACTCTCTTTTTTTTGGGATCAACCGAAGAGCGGTGCCATCACCTGGCCGCGGTTGAGTTGAGCCGGGCGATTTTGGCGATCGCGCAACTCGCTCTCGTGATCAATTCCCAGGCAGTGGTAGATGGTGGCACCGAGGTCGTCGGGGCTGAACGGCGGAGTGACCGGGTAGGCGGCGGTTTTGTCCGACTGGCCCAAGACCTGCCCAGGACGCACGCCTGCCCCGAAAAACAAGCCGCTGAAACAGGCGGCCCAGTGGTCGCGCCCGGCCACTTTCTGGTCCACCTTGGGAGTGCGGCCGAACTCACCCATCACCACCACCATCACATCCTTGTCCATGCCGGTTTCGGTGAGGTCGTCTATGAGGGCTGAGACGGCCCTGTCGAGCGGCGGCAGCAAGTCGTTTTTCAGGCGTTTGAAGTTGTTCTCATGGCTGTCCCAGTTTTGGACGGGGCCCATGTTGGCCTGGATGACCTTCACGCCCGCCTGCGCGAGGCGCCTGGCCAGCAACAACGACTGGCCGAAGGAGTGGCGGCCATAGCGGTCGCGGGTTTTCTCGGGCTCGCGCTTCAGGTCGAAGGCTTCGGCCACCGCTCCACTTCCCAGCACCTCGGCGGCTTTTTGTTGTTGCTGCGAGAGGCGGCGGCTTTCGGAAAGCTGCAGCAACTCATCCTGCGCGGAGTTGATGGAGGTGAGCAGTTCCATCCGGTCGCGCATGTGGGTGACGGAGAGGCCGGCGGGCAGGGTGAGGTTGGCCGCCTTGAAATTGGGGCGGGCCGGGTCTTGCGTGATCTGCCAGGGATCGTACCGGGGGCCCAGGAAACCGGCGTGCTGGCCGGGCCAAACGAGCGGACCCGCGGCCAGGAAGGTGGGCAGGGTGACCGCAGTGGGAACACCGGAAGGTGACGGGGAGAAGTAGGAAACAGCGGCACCGTAGCAGGGCCAGTCGTCGCGCGAGAGGGGTTTGTCGAAGCGCACACCCGGTTGGAGGGCTCCGGTGATGATGTGGTGCGTGGCGGCGGTGTGGTTGTTGTCCTTGTGGCTGAAGCTGCGAACGGTGGTGGTGCGATGGGCGCGGGCGGCGAGCAGCGGGAGGTGCTCGCCATAACAAACGCCTGGCAGGCTGGTCTTCACCACGCCAAACTCACCGCGCACTTCCACGGGGCTTTCAGGCTTGGGATCGAAGGTGTCGATGTGGCTGGGGGCCCCGGTCTGGAAAACCAGAATGACGGACTTGGCCCGGGGTTTTGCCGTGTTTGCCCGGCAAAATGAGCCCAAACCCATCGACAGAAAACTCGAGAAGCCCACCTGCATCACGGAACGGCGGTTCCAGCCGGTTTGGGAAACGGGTTTCATAGGGTATTCCCTGATCCGTGCGAAGCCATGTCGGAGAACCGACTGCAGGTAGTTTGGCTTTAAAAGTATAGCACAGGACCAGGGTTGAAGAAACCGGAACCGATGGGACACTGTCTTCGGGATCAGGGGTTTGTTGGTAAACCATGCCGCGGGTGGGAAGCCTGTTTCCGGAGGGAGGCATCAACCATGTGTAGGCGAGCCGGTCTTTTTTGGGTGGGGCTGCTTTCATTTGTTGTGTTGGGCGGGAGTTGCCCAGCCAAAGTGCGGGGCCAGGAGATTCGAGTTGACGGCCGGTTGGTCGGTCGGGTGGACCCTGACGGGGATGTGCGTGTGAACGGACGCCTCGCCGGCAAGTTTGAATCGGATGGGGATGTCCGTGTAAATGGCCGGCTGGTGGGGAAAATCGAGCCGGACGGATCGGTGCGGTCCAACGGGCGGTTGCTGGGCAAGGTGGAGGCGGACGGGGATGTCCGCAAAGACGGCCGACTGGTGGGAAAGATCGATGCCGATGGGGATGTACGGGAAAATGGCAGGCTGATTGGCAAGGCCAAGGGTGTGCCTCGGCGGCGTGCTGCGGTGCTGTTTTTCTTCGACCTGATCCCGCTTCGATAGTGGAAGGCGAGCACTTGTTGGACAGCCACCGGGGCCCGGCTTAGGATGCGGTCTCGATGACTGTTGGGTGCCATCTATACGAATTTTATCCCGGGGGACAAGGCGATGAAGAAGTTGGGGATTTGCGTGTTGGCGATGGCGTGGATGTGCATGCCTGCCCGGGCCCAGAACGCGGTGACGCCCCTGAAGGCGAATGACCGGATTGTCTTTCTGGGGGATTCGATCACACAGGGAGGGGCCGGGCCCAAGGGCTATGTGTCGCTGGTCCGCGAGGAATTGGACAAAAACGCTAAGGACCTGAAGGTGGAGGTGATCGGCGCGGGGATCAGCGGCAACAAGGTGCCAGATTTGGAAAATCGGCTTGAGCGTGATGTGCTGTCGAAGAAGCCGACTGTGGTGGTGATCTATATCGGCATCAATGATGTGTGGCATGGCGAAAACGATGCTTCCAAAGGCACAATGCCCGAGCGTTTCGAGTCGGGGTTGGGTGGGATTGTGGAAAAGATCCAGGCCAGTGGAGCCCGGGTGATTCTGGCCACGCCCAGCCTGATTGGCGAGAGGAAGGACGGCGGGAACAAGCTGGACGCGAACCTGGACCTGTACGCGGGGATCACCCGCAAGCTGGCCGCGGAAAAGAAGACGGGGCTAGCCGACCTGCGACGGGCGTTTCTGGACCATGTGGCCAAAAACAATCCCGAGAACAGGGAGGCGGGGATCCTCACCTCGGATCGCGTGCACCTGAATGACGCAGGAAACCGTTTCGTGGCGGTGGAAATGCTGAAAGCTTTGGGCCGCTGACCGTCAGAATTCCATGGCGTCCAGCCGCACTCTTCCCGCATGCAAGGGGAAGAGTGTGGCGATTCCCGCCAAGATGCCGCCCACCATCAATCCGGCAAAGGTGACGGGCCATCCCCACGCGGGGAACTGGTCTACACCCACGGCCCGGGCGATGTGCCAGGGTAGCGCGGCGGTCGTCAGGCAGGCCAGCAGAAAAGTCAGGCTGATCACCAAACTGAGTGTGCCGCCGTAGCCGACCGCGATCCGCGAGGGGTCTTTTTCCTGGAAGCTGGGCCAGACTGCTCCGAGCCCGGCGGCCAGGCCGCTGAGGCCGCTCGCCAGTAAAATGACGGTGAATTGGTGCACGACAAAACCGGCTGGCGGCAGTTCCAGCATGGAGTCGCTGAGCGCCACCAAGGGCAGGGCGAACAGCAGGCAAAGCAGCAGCGAGAAGAAGTATTTGCCGCGCACCCAATGGAGTCTGGAGACGGGGGTGAGGCCGAGCAGCCAGACCCTTCTGCCTTCCAGGCTGACCAGCGGGAAAACAAAGCGGCCGCAGGACGCGCACAGCAACATTCCCACCACCGCCATGTTGAGCAGGCTGAGGCCGTTGCGGAACGCCGGTGGGATGTCGCCAGGGAACATGCGCCGGAGCGATGAGAAGTAAAACGCCAACATCACGAGGAAGAGCAGCCCCTGGCCCCACTGGCGGACATCGCGGCGGAAGGTGCGGAAGTCTTTGAGCAGCAACGCCCGCTCCTGCACGCTGAGGCCGGGCACCAGGCCCGGGATGCTGTCGAGCCATTTGAAGCGGGTTGTGTTTTGCCTGCGTTCCTGCTGGCTGAGGCGATCGACTCCGATGCGGTACCACGCCCGGGCAACGAGTCCGGCCAGGCAGAAAGCCATCAGCCCCGTGGAAAGGCTAAGCGCCAGATAACGGAGTGCGGGTTCGATTTGTCCGCGCGCCGCCTGGCGCAAGCCCTGGCTTTGCCAGTGGCTGGGCAGCCAGGCCGACGAGGCGAAGCGGACATGGCCCAGCACCTCGTTGAGCACTTCCTCGTCGCCCGATTTGGCGAAGCGCAGGTTGCGCAGGCCCATGCCAATCCAGATGAGCGCACCCAGCGTGATCAGGACCGCCAAGGCGCCCAGGGCCTCCTTGCGGCGCCGGGGAATCCAGCGCACCAGGGTGAGGCACAGGATGGCACCCAGGGAACCGGGTAACAGGGGAATGGACAAAAAGTAGACTGGTAGTAGCAGGTAGTAGAGAATGCCCGCATGCGTGGACAGGCCGTAGGCCAGCAGCAACGGCAGCGCCAGAAGAATGAGCGCGGCGCTGGAAAAGAGCAGGGCACCGGCGAATTGGTGCGCGAAAACGCGGTCATCCGGCACCGGTTTGCTGAGGAGGAACGACGCCTCAGGTGAATCAAACAGGCTGCCAAACAGGATGAGGCCGGTGGACAGGCAGAGCAGGGTGGCCAGCGTGAGAAAGAACAGGTCGAGCAGGAGGCCGACGATGTCGCCGCCGAGGGGGAGTTTTTGCTGCCGCAGGAAGGCAAAGCCCGCCAGGCTGGTGCCAAAGCCGAACCCGGCCACCAGCAGGCTGGAGAAAGCGATGCTGGCGGGCCGCACCCAGTTTTCTCCCCGGAGGGTGTGCAACTGGTTGCGGGTGAGGCGCCATTTCAGGCGGGCGAAAACATCGAGGCCGGGGATGGCGTTCATGGTGTGTCCATGCCGGCGGGTTGTTCCTCGGGTTGGGTCAATTTGAGGAAGACATCTTCCAGCGGGCCATTGTGGGCTGCCTGGCCGCGCAATTCTTCCAGGGTGCCGCAGCCGATGAGCTTGCCGCCCAAGATGATGCCGATGCGGTCGGCTAGTTGCTCGACCACATCGAGGGAGTGGGAGGAGAGGAAGACCGTGTTGCCCTTGGCGGTGTGGGCACGGAGGATGTCCTTCAGTTGGCGGACGCTGCGGGGGTCGAGTCCGACGGTGGGCTCATCGGTGATGAGCAGCTTGGGTTCGGGGAGCATGGCGGCCGCGAAGACGGTGCGCTGGCGCATGCCATGGGAGAACCGCTCGGTCAGTTGGTCGATGAAACGGTCCAGTTCGAACAGGCGGATCACCTCGTCCATCCGGGTGCGGGCGTAATCCTGATCCATGCCGTGCAGATCGGCGGCCAGTTCAAGGAATTCGCGGGCGGTGAGGTGCTCGTAGCAATAGGGGAGGTCGGGCACATAGCTCATCTGCGCGCGTGCCTGCAGGCCATGGGTGGCCAGATTGAATCCGCCCACCTCGATGGTGCCAAGCGTGGGTCGCAACAGGCCGCACAGCAGCTTGATAGTGGTTGTTTTGCCAGCACCATTGGGGCCCAGGAAGGCGAAAAGTTCGCCGGGCTTCAGTTCCAGGTTGAGGTCGCGAACGGCCCAATGCTGGCCGTACTGCTTACCGACCTGGCTCAGGCACGCGCGCGCGGCAGGTTGTGCAGTCATGATTGCAGCAGTTCCTCCCGGACCAGTTCCCACACATCGGCGGAGGGGCCCGCGCCCATGCGGACCCGTTGCCGCATCACCTTGCCGGTTTGGACTGCGGACCAGATGGTGATTTCCAGGTCCTCGCGGGTGGCGGTGATTTTCCAGCAGGGCAATTCCCCCTCGGTTTGGGGCGGATTTTCCGTGGCCTGAGCGACTTCGCAGCTTACCGGTTGACCACCATGGGCCTGGTTGACCGTGAGGAGGGAATCGGCCAGCGGGTCGAGCAGGCGGGCAGTCCAGCGCTGGCCGGCACGCAAGCCGTTCCATCGCCAAGCGGGGTGGAGGAGGGAAAGCACCGCGCGGCCCTCGCCCAGAGGAAAATCAATGGTCTGACCGGGCAGTTTCAACTCGGGCGAGGCGTCGAGGGTGATTGCCTTGGTGCCCAGCATGCGGTTGCCCTGCCGGGCAAGGACCGTGGTCACCTCGCCGGTGGGGATTTTGATTTGAGATGTTGCGGCCTGGGGTTGCCCGGCCCGGTTGACATCGAGGGAGGACTTGGCCGGAAGCCATGCGGTGCCCAAGGGGGTGGCGCCGCTTGCCTGGGGTGTTTGCTTCACCCCCAGGGCGCTGAATTCGGCCAAGGAATGGAAGGTCTCGTTGGCGGGATCATGGGTGAGCTGAAGGCGCGCGAGTGCGATTTCCTGTCTGTTCAAAAAGATCCGGTAGCGGGCGGGAGCGGAGGCGGTGGTCTCGTCACTGAGCGATATGCCCTGGCCTGGTGGGTTGCCGGTGCGCCAGACGGGCCAAATGACTACGGCAAACTGCCAGCCTAGGGCGGCGATCCAGAACAGAACCAGGGCTATGAGTGCGCTGCGGCCGGGCATGGGGAAATCTTACCAGAACGGAGAGCGGGTCGCCCTCTAGAATAAGACCAAAGCGGTGAACGGTTCCGGCAGCCAATTGGGGGTTTTGAAGACATGCAGAGTTCCGCGCAGGGCAGGTCGATCACTGTCGGGGTTCCCCGTGAGATCAAAACGCACGAATCGCGCGTGGGCATGGTTCCGGTGGGGGTGGAGGAGCTGACCCGACGGGGGCATCAGGTTCTGATTCAGGCCGGGGCGGGGCAGGGGAGCGGCATTTCCGATGAGGAATACAGCCGGCATGGCGCGCGTATCGTTCCGGAAGCCGAGACCGTCTGGGCCCAGGCGGATCTTGTGGTGAAGGTGAAGGAGCCGCTCGAGCAGGAATGGCCCCTGATGCGGCAGGGGCAGATGATCTTCACCTATTTCCATTTCGCGGCCAGCGAGGCCCTGACCCGGGCGGTGCTGGCCTCTGGGGCCACGGCGATCGCCTACGAAACGATTCACGATGCCAAGGGTGGCCTGCCGCTTTTGACGCCGATGAGCGAGGTGGCCGGCCGAATGAGTGTGCAAGAGGGGGCCAAGTACCTGGAGCGACCCTTCGAGGGGCGGGGAATTCTGCTGGGCGGGGTGCCGGGGGTTGCACCGGCCCATGTGGTGGTGCTGGGCGGGGGCGTGGTGGGATCGAACGCGGCCAAGGTGGCGGCCGGATTGGGTGCCCGGGTGACGCTGTTGGATATCAACCTGGACCGCCTGCGCTACCTGGACGATGTGATGCCCAAAAATGTGGCCACCGTGTTCAGTGACCGGCACAGCATTCTGGACAGCGTGCGCACGGCCGATCTGGTGATCGGGGCGGTGCTGATCCCGGGGGCGCGGGCGCCGCGGTTGCTGCGGCGGGAGGACCTGAAGCTGATGCAGCCGCGGTCGGTGATCATCGATGTGGCGATCGACCAGGGGGGATGCGTGGAGACATCTAGGCCGACCACCCATGACCACCCGACCTACCTAGTGGATGATGTGGTGCATTACTGCGTGACGAACATGCCGGGGGCGGTGGGCCGTACCAGCACCTACGCGCTGACAAACACCACGCTGCCTTATGTTTTGCAATTGGCAGGCCGACCTCTGGACGAGGCGGTGGCGCGCAACGCCGGGCTGGCGGCCGGTGTGAACATCCGTGGTGGCAAGGTGACCAACGCGGCGGTGGCGGAGACCTTCGGGCTGCCCTTGCAGGGGCAGCATTAGTTGGGGCTGTCCTTGAAGGATTATTCCGATTTGGGTGGAGCCTTGATTCGCATCATCTCCCTGAATTGATCAGGAGACAAATTGCGTGAATTGCTCCTGGAAACATCGGCCATGGCGAAATTCGGGAAACTATGTTTTGCAGACAGGCTGGGCCTTGTGGGATCATTGACTTCAAAACTCATGGTGTCGTAATCCAGGTCCCTGGGTTCCATCCATTGGATTCCCAGTCCTGTCGCCTCGACGAGCATGATGGTGGAGGCGGAAGGTTTTTCGAGATCCCTTAGTGAAAGTGATTTGGGGCCAGGGAACAAGGTTTCATTCCCCACCACTACAAAGTAATTGGTGTGCCAGCGATTTTGGGGATCCCTTTCCGACGGACATTGAAACATCTTGGGCATGAGGCTTTCCAGTTTGCGATTGTTTGGGCTGTTCCAGGGTTCATCCAGCCTGTATTGGGCGAACAGTTTCGGTTCCTCCCACAACATGAGCAAAACGCGCCAACTGTGCGCCGGCTTCCCTGATGCATCGGCTTGATAAGCGGGGGGGAAATGCCCGTGTGTTTCGTGGTAGTGATGCAGCAAAGATCCGATGGCGCATAGGTTGCCGCTGCAACTCAAAGAGTTGGAGATATCCGTCATTTTGGCTGTTTCAAACACGACCCATGCGATGAGGGAGAGGGCGATTGCGGCCCCGGAAGCCCACAGAATTTTCTTCATGATGTGCCCCCTCCCGATTGGGTCTTAAGTTGCCCGCCTTTTTGCGGGGTGCCGGGCTTTCGGGGTGGGCAGACCGGATCAGGGTGTGCCAAACCGGTTGGTGATGCCGCCGTAGGCATCGATCCGGCGGTCGCGGAGGAAGGGCCAGTTGCGGCGGGTTTCCTCGATGAGGGCGAAGTCGCATTGGTGGATGACGCAGGCATCGCGGTCATGCGGGGCGTCGGCGATCAGGCGGGCGTAGGGGTCGCTCACGAAGGAGTGGCCCCAGAAGATGAGGCCGCCCTTGGGATCGCCCTCGTGGCCGAAACGGTTGACGCCTGCGACATAGACTCCGGAAGCCAGGGCATGGGCGCGCTGTGCCAGCTGCCATGCGGTCAGCTGATCATTGCCGAACTGTTCCCGCTCGGCGGGGTGCCAGCCGATGGCGGTGGGGTAGAAGAGAATCTGCGCGCCCTGGAGGGCGGTGAGCCGGGCGGCTTCGGGGTACCACTGGTCCCAGCAGACCAGGACGCCGATCTTGCCGAAAGGGGTGTCGATCGCCTTGAAGCCCAGATCGCCTGGGGTGAAGTAGTACTTCTCGTAAAAGAGCGGGTCATCAGGGATGTGCATCTTGCGGTACATGCCCAAAAGGCCACCATTGGGGCCGTGGACCAGCGCGGTGTTGTGGTACAGGCCTGGGGCGCGTTTTTCAAACAACGACGAGATCAGCACGATTTGGTGTTTTTTGGCGGCTTGGGCCAGCAATTCGGAGGAGTGGCCAGGGATTGGCTCGGCCAGTTCGAACAGCGCCGGATCCTGCTTTTGGCAGAAGTAGAGCGAGCCAAACAATTCGGGCAGGCAAACGATCTGGGCGCCCTTTTCCGCTGCCTCGGCGATGCCCTTCAGCGCGCGGTGGAGATTCTCCTCGCGGGAATCGGTGCAGCGCATCTGGACAAGCCCAATGGTGGCGGAGGATCGGCTGGCCATGTCTTCTCCCTTTCCGGTGACGGTCGACAAGTGGTTTACTGTAAAACATGGCTCCCGAAAACAGTACAGAGAACCCGCCTGAAAATGGTGGAACTTCGCAAGGTCTGACCCTGCCCGAACAGGTGGCCCTGCATGTGGAGCTTTTGCGGCTGGCCGGGGTTCGTTTTTTGCCTGGTGACCCTGCCCGGTTGTCCACGATGGCTGCCCCGCCGGTCAACCGCCCAAGTCCAGGGGGGCCGCCCCAGCGCCCATTGGAGGCCTCGGCACCCGCCACCGGCCGTTTAGCCGATATGGCCCGGTCGCAGCAGCCTGCCGCGCCCCCGATTGATCCGCCACCACCGATTGTCCAACCCAAGCCGCCAGTCCGGCCGGTACCCGCAGCCCGGCCAGCGCCTGCCACGCCTCCCCCGGTCTTCACTCCGCCCAAGGGGGGCGGATTGTTCACGCTGGAGCAGGTGGGGGCCCCGCTGGATAGCCTGCCTGTGTTGGACTCTGCCACCCGGCTGGAGATGTTGGAACAGTTGCGCGGCGAGGTGGCAGCCTGCAAGCGTTGCGCGCCGCTGGTGTCCGAGCGCACGCAAACCGTTTTCGGTGTGGGGCCGCTGGACGCCGAACTGTGCGTGGTGGGGGAAGCACCCGGGGCCAACGAGGACAAGCTAGGTGAACCCTTCGTAGGGGAAGCGGGCCAGTTGCTGAACAAAATGCTTGGTGCTTGTGGCTTTGAGCGGTCCCAGGTATTCATCTGCAATATTTTGCGATGTCGTCCGCCGGGCAACCGCCAGCCTCTGCCGGATGAGGCATTGGCCTGCAATCCTTTCCTGGTGCGGACCCTGGAACTGGTGCGGCCCAAGTTCCTGTGCCTGATGGGGGCGACCCCCACGCGGTACCTGCTGGACCAGTCCACCGGGGTGGGTGTGCTGCGGAAGCGGGATTTGGCCTGGCGGGGCATTCCGGTGCAGGCGACCTATCACCCCGCCTACCTGCTGCGTTACCCCGACAAAAAGCGGGATGCCTGGGAAGACCTGCTTCGCATGCTGGACCGCATGGGAAGAACGCCCCCAAAGGCCCCCTGATTTTTTGGGTCAGCGGTCGGTGGGCTGGGTCGTTTCCGGGCTTGCCAAAGCCTGGATGGCCGCCGTGAGCTGTTTCAGGCTGACGGGGCGGACCAAAGTCTTGACCCTTGATTCCTTTTCAAAAGCGCTGGCGAAAGGGGCCTGCTCCTCGGACAGGATGACCGCGATTCCCAGATGTTTCTGGGTGCGGGAGGCATCCTGCAGCAGCATTTTCGTTTGCTGCAACGAGGATTCGCCCACGGTGCCCGCATCGATGATGGCCAGATCGAAGGGCATCTGGCGGAAACGCTCGACGGCGCGGTCGGGATCGATGGCCATGAGCACGCGGTAGCCCAATTCGCGAAACTTGGCGCGCAACACCTCCTGCAGCTTCTCGTCCCGCTCCACGATGAAGAGGAGTTGCTGGGCCTGGGGGGTGGCCCCGGGGGCCGCGGACTTTTGCAAGGTCGGGTCGATCTGCCGACGCACCCGTCGCACTGCCTCGAGCAACTGGGATGGGGTTTGGAAGCGCTGGTCGGGGGCCAGGGCGGTCATGGTGTTGATCAGATCCACCACCTGGGGGTAGCCAGGCAGATCTGCGACCGTCAGCGGACGGAGGGCGTCGAAGCGGGATTTTTGCATGCGGGCCCTTTGCCCGCGTACCAGCTCAAGGGGCTTCAGGCTGGTCAGCATCTCGTAGACGACGCAACCGAGGAAGAAAATATCGGAGCGCACATCTCCCTGCTTGACATCAGTGGCTTTCTCGAGGCCGGCGTAATCTACCGTGCGCTCGACGCGCTCATCGGTTTCCTCGCGGCCGCTGGCCTGGAAGTACTGGGCCAGGCCAAAGTCCACTAGCTTCGCCTGACCCCCGGAACTGATGAGGATGTTGGTGAGCTTGATGTCGCGGTGGGTGTAGCCCTTGCTGTAGGCGAAAGTCAGCCCCTCGACGCAGTCCTGCAGGATTTTCATGGTTTCCTGCGGGGAAAACTTGCCGCGGATCTTGACGATCTCGCGGAGGTTACCCCCCTCGACGAATTCCATCACCAGGTAGTACTGGCTGGTTTCGGCATCCTGGTTGACCGCCAGCACCTCGACAATGTTCGGGTGCTTGAGCATCAGGCCGACCTTGCCCTCGCGGTTGAAGAGGTCGATGCGCTGCTTATCCTCGCTGTGTCGGCGACGGAGTATCTTCACCGCCACGATGCGCCCGCCCCCGGGTTCCTCTGCCCGGTACACGCGGCCGAAACTTCCGGAAGATATTTTGTAGAGCAGCTTGTAGCCGCCAATGATGTAGCCTGTCGTCTCACCCTTGACCAGCTTGCCGGCTTGCCAGGCGGTGATTGCCGAACTTCGCTGCAATTGCTGGGAGGTGGCCTCGACGCTGGGATTGGCGGACCCCAGCGCCTCCATGGCTTCCCGAACCTGGTCGGAGGTGACCAGTCCCAATTTTTGGGCCAGGTTGCAAAGTTCCCGGCCGTTTTGAAGGTCCATGGGCCTTATCACATCCTCGCCGGAACTGTACGCGATTGACCCCATTCCGTTCAGGTTAAAGCCAATCATTCCATTTTAGCCCACAAATGACCCCAAGGTCGGGTCCGGATTGGGGTTTGGGCAAAATAGGGATTGGTTCAACCGAATCGGGAAGGGGTTGTCCTTCTTTTTGTTCCCCTCCCTTGGGAGCAGGTGTGCCGGGGCAGAAAAATCCCTGAAATCGTCCAGTCAGGCTTGCGCCCGCGGGGGGCCCCAGCGTATCAGCGCGACCCGAGCGGGTAACCTCGGGTTCCGCCGGGGGAATCGTATGGACAGCCGACTAGGTAACGATGGGATGAAAGACTCGGTCAAACCGGCGTTTTCCCGCTTGGCGGGCGTCATCCTGCCCTTGCCCCTGATGCTGGGAGGGTGCGCCAGCTTTTGGGATGAGGTGACCAGCCGTGACTTCAGCCTGAAGGAGAAATTCCAGCCCGCCAAGCCCCCTCTAGAGGTGTTGCAAAACACCACCGACGGGGACAAACGGTCCAAGGCCCTGGCCCAGTTGACCGAACCGATGCGGCATGGAGGCACCCAGGAACAGCAGGATCTGGTGGTCAAGGTTTTGGTGGATGCCGCGACCACCGACCGTCAATCGCTGTGCCGATTGCGCGCCATCGAAAGCATGAAGAAGTTCAAGGATCCACGCGTGGTGGAAGGATTGAAGGAAGCGTATTACCGCGCGGGTTCTTTCAGCCCGGAAATCGCCTCGGTCATCCGTGCCCAGTCGCTGGAGGCGTTGGGCGCCACGGGCAACCCTGAAGCCATTGAATTGCTGGTGAAGGTGGCCAACGAACCCGCTGTGGTGGGTGCCGAGCAAGACCGCCAGATGAAAATTGATGAGCGCACCGCAGCCGCCAGGGCGCTTGGGAATTTCAAGGAGGGTGACGCCTCGGTGGCCCTGGTTAACATTTTAAAGGCCGACAAGGATGTGGCCCTGCGTGATGTGGCCAAAAACAGCCTTCAGAAAATGACGGGTCACAAGGCTCCGGCCGACGCCCGGGAATGGGAGGAGTTCCTTGCCAAGGATCCCGCCACTCGGGAATCCTCCTGGTTCCGGTTGGCCAGTTTCTGGAAATGACCAAAACCCCGGCCGGATGGCCGGGGTTTTTTGTTGGTTCGGACCCCGCTTGGCCGTCGGCGGTTTAGGGCTTGAACCTAGGGCCAGCGGGCACCAGGAACAACTCGCCTGCAATTTCCTCGATGCGGCATCCCAGCTTGCGGAGCATGGCGTTGACCGAGGGCAGGGTGTCGAAATTCAGGTTGGGATCGGACAGGTCCAATTTCTCGTTGAGCGGGGGCTCGATTCCCTGGCTCTTGAAAGACTGTTCGGAGACAAAGATCTCCAGTCCGTCGCGGTGACGCAATTCCTTGAGGAATTCAGCCAGGGTTGGGTTGGTGAGCGTCCAGGCGCGCTGGTCGGGATAATGGCGGGCCGGGCTTTGATGGTCACGCAACCGCAGGCAGATGATCGCGCCGTTGTTGGCGGCCAGGTAAATTCGGTCGTTTTGCCTGTTTTGCACCGGAATCACCCAACATGGGATGTTGATCATTCCCAGGCGCAGGCCGGTGGCGCGGTCGAGCAGCAGCAGCCGGCCTGCGTTGTCGAGCGCGGCGACGATTTTGGGGCTGACTGAAAGGGGCAGGGTGGCCTCGCTGACGGCGTTGACCGTTGCCCCGCAGGCCGCCTTCATGGTCCAAAGCGGTTTGCCGGACGCCCGGTCGATGCGCCACAGACCTTCCTTCTCGCCATGGACGAACAGGTCGCGTTCGGTGGCCAGCATGGGCTGGTCGATCGACCCCCCGATGTTGGTTTTCCAGGATTTGCTGTTGGTTTCAATGGACCATGCCGTCAGTGAGCCCAAATTGTCACCCAGATAGGCGATGTTCTGGTAGCGCGCCGGTCCGGTGAGCAGGACCCCTTTGGTAACAAGGTTGGGCATCTCGACGCTCGGCAAGGTTGCCTGGTACTCGCGGGCGTTATCCCTTTCCCGCTTGTCGATCACCAGGCCACCGCCCTGCGGGCTGATGGCGTCCCCGGTGAGAGTGGAGCCAAGCGCCGCGTTTTCAGGGAGCAAATTGAGGGGCAGGAACAGGTGGTACTGGCCCTGGATGGGACGGAAGGCAACCGATTGGCCGATGTTCAGTGTCCAGGCGGGCAGCATGCGTGGCTCGCCGTTTTCATCAAGAAAACGCGCATCGTCGGGATTGCGTACATCCACCGGGGCAGTGGCGCGGGCATAAGCCCGTTTCTCAATTTCGGTGAGATCCTCCAAGTTGAGTTCACCGAACGCGGCCCTGGCGGCCAACCCCTGGAACGGGGTTGCTGGATCATTGGCCACAGCCGCCGCGGCACCGCCGGGAACGATTTCCGCCAGCTTGGTGACCGGGTTTGGTTTGCCATCCTGGTCGACGGGGGCAGCCGGCTGGCCGGGAACATCGGCCCCGGGTGGTAGTTCGGTTTTCTTCAACTGCTCGCGCAGGCGGAGGGTGCGCGCCTTGAACTCTTCAAGAGCCATGTAGCGGACACCCGAGCGGTCAAAGGGCGGCAGTTCATACACATCCATTTTGCCGCGCTCGTCGCAGATGAAAAGCTGCCGGTCGGAGGCAATGAACGGGGCGCTGACAATCTGGTCAAGCAGGTGGCGGAAGCGGAGCTCTCCGGTTTGACGGTTCCAGCCGTAGAGTGTGTTCTTGCACTGGGCGAAAACGGTGTGCCTGTTCCAGGCAATTGGCCTGACCACCTCGTAGCCGTATTCGGGGCGCGCCATCCAGACACGCTTGCCGGTTTCAGCGTCGAGGCATACCACCGAGCCGCTGTTGAGCTGCACCAAAATGGTTTCGCGGGTGTTGATGTTGTCGATGCCGACCACATGGATGTCGTGGATGCCATCCTTGCGCTGGTAAGCGGGCAACTGGTCCAACCAGGCCACCTCCAGGTTGTTGAAGGCCAGCCTTTCGGCGTCCGGTGCGCCGGGGTTGGAGTAGAGCTTTTGGCGATCCTGTCCCCAAGCTGTCCCGGCTGCCAGCAGGCCTGCCAAAAACGCGAGGGAGCCAGTAAGGAAGCGTGCCTGCATGGTCGGGTTCCATCCACCAGCGTGACGGAGCAAGGTCCGTGGCAACCCTACCACCCCGATCCAGCGCGGGCGGGAATTGGAAGGCATCTTCCGGAAGGAGGAATGGAAAATGCCATGACCGGGTGGTCAGAATCCTGACAACCCCACCAACCGGCACCCTTTGGCCAGACTCACTTCTTTCCCATTCGCCGCTTGGCTTGAAAGAACTCGCGCAGTTGGCCGGCGCATTCCTCGGCCATGACACCGGAGATCACCCGGGCCCGATGGTTCAGGCGCGGGTCGTTGGTGATTTGGTAAAGGGTGTCGCAGGCCCCCGCCTTGGGGTCTGCGCAGCCATAAACCACCCAGGGCACCCTGGCCTGGACGATGGCGCCCGCGCACATGGGGCAGGGTTCGAGGGTCACATACAGCAGGCAGCGGTCCAATCGCCAACTTTTCAGAGCGGCCCCCGCCTGGGTGATGGCGACCATTTCCGCGTGGGCAGTCGGGTCCTTCAACTGTTCACGCTGGTTGTGGGCGCGGCCAATGATTCCCTTTTCCAGCGATACCACGATGGCCCCCACCGGAACCTCGTCCTCGCGGGCTGCCTGTGCGGCTTCATCCAGGGCGTGCGCCATCATTTCGAGGTGGAAGGGATGGCGGGGGTCATCCAGGCTCAGGGGATTGAGCTGATTGCTTGAATCACCCCACCATGACTCCCAATCGGAACCTGGGTCATCCGGGTTCATGCTGGTCTCTCCCAACGCCCGGTTCGCCCCGGATGGCATCAAACTGGCTGATTCCGCCTGAATTTCTACACCATCATAATGGCAATCGGGAGAATCACCGGGAATCCGGGCGGCCTGATTTCGAAAGGATCCAAGCATGTTTTCCCTGCAGTCGGTTCAAGAGGCCCTGACAGAAGCCGGTCTCGATGGATGGCTCCTTTACGATTTTCGCGGATCCAACCTGCTGGCCCGGCGGGTTTTGGGTATTCCGCACGACCGTTTCCACAGCCGCCGGTGGTATTACTGGGTGCCGGCGAAGGGGCAGCCGCGCAAGCTGGTGCACCAGATCGAGCAATCCGCGCTGGAGGGGCTTGGCCTTCCGGGGGCAGCCACCGTTTACCTGCGCTGGCAGGAATTGGAGGCCGGCGTTGGCAGCCTCTTGAAGGGGGCACGGCGCATCGCGATGGAATACAGCCCGCGCAACGGCAATCCCTACGTGAGCAGGGTGGATGCGGGCACCTTGGAGCTGGTGCGCTCGCTTGGAGCCGAGGTGGTTTCCTCCGGCGACCTGATCCAGTTCTTTGAGGCCTGCTGGGATGCCGAACAGTGGGACCTCCACCTGCGCGCCACCAAGGTGACGCGGGCCGCATTCGACCATGCCTTCGCCGCGATCGCCAAGGCGGTTCGTTCCAAGGGGGAGGTGACCGAAACCGCCATCCAGAATGAGATCCTGGCGTTCTTCAAAAAACATGGGGTTATCTGCGACCATCCGCCCATCGTTGGGGTTGGACCCCATTCGGGCGACCCGCATTATTCGCCGGACGCCAAGAATCCGGGAATCATCCGCGAGGGGGATTTTGTCCTGGTGGACCTGTGGGCCAAGGTTGATCATCCCAAGGGTGTGTACAGCGACCTGACCCGAACCTGCTTCGTGGGCAAAAGCGTTCCGCCGGTTTATTCGGCCATATTTGATGTGGTGGCCCGCGCCCGCGACGCCGCGATTGCCCGCGTGCGGGCCGCTTTCGCCCGGGGTGAAAAGCTGATGGGGTACCAGGTGGATGACGCGTGCCGCGAGGTGATCGAGGCGGTGGGCATGGGCAAGTATTTCTGCCACCGCACCGGCCACAGCATCGGCCGCGAGACCCATGGCAATGGTGCCAACATGGATAACCTGGAGACCCATGAGACGCGGCTGGTGATGCCCGCCACCTGTTTCTCGGTGGAGCCCGGCATATACCAGGAGGCGTTCGGGGTGCGCAGCGAGGTCAATGTGTATGTGCATCCCGACGGCACGGTGGAGGTGACCGGAGACCCGCAGACCGAGATCACTCCCGTCCTGCGGGATTTCTGAACCGGGCCACGCACACTTTCTGGCGATCCCGGATCCATGGAGACAAGACATGCTGCCAGACCTGTTTCAATCCATTCGGCTTGATGGTCAGAACGCGCTGGAGCATGTTCGGGCGGGCCAGGACCTAGCCGTGAAAAACAGTGCCGGCGAGGGATTGCTGCACGAGGCCATCGCGGCGGGAAACATGGCTGTGCTTGAGCACCTGCTCCAGGCGGGTCTGGATGTGAATTGCCAGGATTCACGGGGGCAGACGCCGCTGCACTTCGCGGCGGCCTACCAGAACCGGGCCGCCACGCGGATGCTGCTGGACCGCGGCGGCGACCTCTCGGTGGCCGATCTTTCCGGGAATACGCCGCTTTGGACAGCGGTTTTCAACGCCCGGGGTAAGCATGAGGTGGTGGAGTTGCTGATCGAGCGCGGGGCCGGGCCGTATTCGAAACTGGAAAACCGCCGGGGAAAAACACCCTTGGGCTTCGCCCGATTGGTGGGTGACCAGGTGCTGGTGGACATGCTTCAGGCCGGCTTTGGAGCCGGAACCTAGAAGCCAGTGCGCAGCATGTGGCGGTAGAGCGCGTTGTCTTCCGACAGTTGCTGATGCGTTCCCACGGCATTCAACTTGCCCCGGTCCATCACAGCGATACGGTCACAGGCGGCCAGGGTGGACAACCGGCTTGGGCAAATGAGCACGGTCCTGCCGGGCAACAGCCGGGACATCGCGTCGTCCAGCAGGTCGCCCCAGTCACTGCCCGCCTCGAGTCGGGGTTCAACCAGCATCCACACCGAAGGGTTGCGCAACCAAGCCCGCGCCAGGGTGATCAGGAACTGCACCTCCTCGGCCAGGAATCGTCCGTGCGGGCCGATCACGGTTTGGTAGCCTTTTGGAAGAGTTCGCACATACCCGTCCAGACGCACCACGCTGGCCGCCTCTTCGGCCTGGGCCTGGGTGATTGTCGCATCACCACAGGTGATGTTCTCGAGGACGGTCCCGTGAAAAAGCTGGCCATTTCCTGAAACCAGGGCGATTTGACGGCGAAGGCTGTTCAGTTCCGCCAGTTTCAGGTTCAACCTGTCCCAGCGGATTTCGCCGGTGAGCGGAACGGTCAGGCGGCCAGGCAAAAACAAAACCGTTTCCTTTTGAGACCGATCCAATCCGACCAGGGCGGTTTTTTCCCCGGCCCGGGCCACCAGGCTGGCTTGGTCCAGCAGCAACTGGTCCGCCTCCACCACGGTGACCCCGTCCAGTTCCAGCGCCTCCGCCAGCGGCCCGATTTTTTCCTGCTGGGTGTTGGGGATCACTGCAGCGCGTTTGTCGAGAAATTCGAGAATTTCAGAGGCGCCAACAGAGGCCTCCACACCCTGCCGCCTGATGCGGCCGAGTCCGCGGATCCAGATCATCATTCCGCCCATGGCGGTCGCCTGCACCGCCGCCAACCCCGCCTCCACCGCATGGGCGTGTACCTCGCACGCGGCCAGAAATAGCCAGGCTGAGCCCAGCAGGGTGACCGTCAGGGCCACCAGCAGCCAACCCAGTGACAGGGAACGGCGGCTGGCGGTGTGGGTGCGGTCCGCATTGTCGAGCCAATGCTCCACCTTGAGGTGCTGGGGAACCTCCATGCAAAGGGAGCGAATGAGACGGGACTGGTTGATGCTGTCCCGCACCAGTTTGAGGGCTTGCCTTGCCTGGTTTTCACGGGTGGCGGCACGGGACCTTGTGTTTTCACGGATCAGCATCGCGATCGCCCAGGCAAGTCCCAGCGTGGCCAAGCCCGCCAGCGCCAGCCAGGGATCAATCACCAGGGCGATGAGGCCGAAGGCGATGGCGCCGGCAAGGCAGCGGTTGCGGGCCCCCAGCATCCTGCGAAGGACCTCCTCCAGCAGGTTCAGTTGGCTTGAAAAGATGGCGTTGGCCTCCGGCCCAGCCAGGACCGGGTCACCCAGACGGATGGCGTGGTGGTAGACCGCCAGACGCAAACGGGTGGCTACGCCGCTTGCAGCGCGGGCCGCTGACAGTTCGGAGAGCGTGTGCAGGATGATCCAGGTCACCAGCAGGCTGGCGCACAGAATTCCCAAGGAAACGAGCAGCGGGGGAACGCTGAAATTGGTTGGATCGCCCTCGCTGCCAAATGGTACCAGCCAGTTCATGGCGGTCCAGAAAGGAGCCGTGTGCCGGTTCCATGCCCGCGCGTTCACCGCCAGGCCGGTGATGCCCAGATCGGCTGCGGGTTCCCAGGGCGCATGGTGGGGTGCGAGGTTTTCGAGTTGGGTGTCCACCCATTGGCCGTACTCCACCGCGCCCCCGAATTCCCGCTGGAAGGCAGCGTTTTGATTCTGCAGCGCGGGTATTTGGCCCCCCCGGGTGAGCCATTCGGCCCCGATACCGGAGACCACCAAGAGCAGGCAGAGGGGAAGCACGGAGAGGGCCGCCATCAGGCGGGCGGGTACGGCATCCCCCGACTCAAACTGAAGAAACCCCAGAACCCTTGGCAGGGCATCGGGATGGTTGGGCGACTCTTTGGGGCGATCCTGCGCCGGTTGAGCCATTGGCTCCCCCCGTGGTGGGAGAATCGTGCTTGTCGGGCCGGCCCCGTCCGTGGGGCTGGCCATCCTGAAGTCGGGTCAGCTTGCCGGTCAACCCACGTCGCGGCCTTCAAACAGGAGCAGGCCCAGCATCAGGGGGACCGCCATGTAGATCAACGCGTACAGGAGTGTATAGAGCACATGAGTCCAGTACACTCCCGGGGCGATGGGGGAATCGCCCACCACCGCCACGCTGACTCGGAACAGTTCCAGATCCGGCAAGATGGCATAAAAAGCCTGCCCGGTGAAATTGAGCAGCGCGAACACACCGCCGGGTTGCCCCTGGTCTGCGGCCTGCGAGCTGGTCATTTCCACCACCACAGGTACCAGGTGAGCCAGCAGGAACAGGGTGGCCACTACGGGGAGGTTAACGGTGATGGGCACGCGGGTGGACAATGCCACTGCCAGGGCTGTCATCACACCCACCTGGCAGAAACACAGCACCAAATTGGCCAACACCTCCTGGCTGAGTTGGAACCAGATAGCCAGTTCGGAAAAAACCACCTGCTGCGCTCCGTTGGGGCGCAATGAGGTCAAGGATGCTAGGTACCAGGCGGGCGGGGGAACCGGATCCATCTTTTCAATCCACTGGCGGATGACCAAAAAGCCCTGGAGGATGCTGCCCAGAACAAAAAGCATCACAAACCCGGCCATCAGGATGCCGGCAAATTTTCCCACCAGAAAATCAAAACGAGAGACTGGCTTGCTCAACAAGGTGACCGCGGTACGGCCCTCAATTTCCTCGCTGATGAACATACTTGCGGCAATGCAGGCGAAAACCAGACTGGCAAACATTATGATGTCGAAGCCTAGCTCGTACATCATTTTGTAATCTTCGCCAAAGGTGAAGTAAGGCAGGACCAAGGACACCAACAGGGCAACCAGGGCACCACCCATCAGCAGGGCGAACATGGGTTGGCGGACGCCTTCACGGAAAGCGGCGTAGGCAATCGCCGCACCTTTGGGCCACAGGAACCCCAGTGCCCAGGGTGCCAATATGCCCACCGCCAGTACCAGTTGGGTTTGAAGAATGAAGCCGAAAATCCTTGCCATGACAGGACTTGGGACGAAATAAAGCAGGCCGGCGAACAGGGCCGTGGCGGTTGCAACGACCACCAGGGTCTCGATCACCCAGCCGGAGCGGACTTTGCCGCTTTTGTCCCTGCCGCCGATGATATTCAGCGCAAACAGCCAAGGGAGCGCCAGGATGCCTTGCAGGGCAGAAAGCACAACAATCAAAAGCGCTGCCATGGACGCGTCCCCAAGCGGAAGATTTTCAACCCTATCTTAGCGGACCCGGGGTGGGCCTTGGAAGGGTTGA
>DKBS01000097.1 GCA_002451275.1 Planctomycetaceae bacterium UBA6894
TCGACCGTTTTCAGTTTGTTGTCAGCGATATCCTTGCGGCCTTTGGAGGCCTCTTCCCATTGCTTGGGCCCGTTGGTTTCGAGCAGGCGCGAGCAGTTCACATGGCCCACGACCTTGGCCCCCACGCGCGCCCACACGGTGTTGCCATAGGCGTGGTCGCCATGGTGGTGGGTGTCGAGCACATATTTGATCGGCTTGTCGGTGGTTTTGCGGATGGCGGCCACCACATCCTCCGCCTCCTTGGGGAAATTGGCGTCGATCACCACCACGTAGTCCTTGAAGACCACCCAGATGTTGTTGCAGCCGCCGAAAGGGACGGACATGTCGGTGGCGCTGATGGATGCGTAGCGGAAAAAGACCCCCGGGGCCATTTCCACCACATCGTTGAACTGCATAGCAGGGATTTGTTTTTCCTGTACTGCCTGAATTGCCCCGCTGATCCATGCTGCCAAAATGCAGCCGGTAACGGCCACGGTTGCCACCAACCATTGAGAGATGCCACGCATTGGGGGTTCTCCGATGCCTCTACGCTTGGGCCTTGCCCGGTTTCAGATGCTTGGAACCCAGCTTGACCGGCTTTTGGGGTGGAGGCAAACGGTTTTTTGGCCGATTCTGGGTGTGTTTGCGGGTGAAAGCACCCGGATTGTATGCCGCCGGACACCCCCGCCCGGGCCCGAGTCATCTTGTTCCAAACGCTGTTTTTGGTAAGGTGGGGGTTCGATTCGAGCACGAGGAAGATCCGATGTCGAAGAAGTGTGATAACTGCGGCAAGGGCCCCATTGTCGGCAACCAGTACACCAAGCGCGGCAAGCCCAAGTATTTGGGTGGCAACGGCGTGAAAGTGACCGGCAAGCACCTGCGTCGGTTCCTTCCCAACCTGCAGCGCATGCAGGTTCAGGTGGGCGGATCGGTGGAAACCCTGCGGGTTTGCACCCAGTGCATCCGTTCCGGGCTGGTCAAGCGCCCGGTCAAGCGCAAGCCCTTCCAACCCGCTTGATTTCCCCAGCCATGAGCTTGGAACTGGATCAGGTACGCTGGGTGGCCCATCTTTCCCGCTTGGAGCTTTCCGAGCAGGAACTGTCGAGCCTTGGCGGCCAGCTGGCATCCATCGTGAAATATGTCGATCAGCTGCGCGCAGTGAACACCGAGGGTGTTGAGCCAATGGCCCACGCCCTCGATTTGGTCAATGTGCTGCGCGACGATGTTCCTGTGCCGTCTTTGCCGGTGGCCGAGGCATTGGCCAATGCGCCTGCCCGTGCGGGCGATCACTTCGCCGTTCCCGCCGTGCTGGACTGACCTAACCCGGATTTTCTCACCATGTCCCTCGACCATGCCGCCTTGGTTCGCCTTTCCGCCAGCGACCTGGTGGGCAAACTGCAACGCGGCGAGGTCAAATCGGCCGAGCTGGCTCAGGCCTTTCTGGCCGCCTGCGACCGGCACGAGCCAACCATCAAGGCTTTCCTGCATCTCGACCGTCAGGCAATCTTGGACGCCGCTGAGCGTTCTGATGCCCGCCGCAAGGCCGGTGAAAAACTCGGGATCCTGGCCGGGCTGCCCATCGCCATCAAGGACAACCTGTGCCAGAAGGGTGTGCCCACCACCTGTGCCAGCAAGATCCTCCAAGGCTTCAAGCCCCCCTACAGCGCAACCGTGGTCGAGCGACTGGATGGCGCGGGCGCGGTTTGCTTCGGCAAAACCAACCTCGACGAGTTCGCTATGGGCTCGTCCACGGAAAACAGCGCCTACCAAACCACCCGCAACCCGTGGGATCCCGCCCGTATTCCCGGTGGCAGCTCCGGTGGCAGTGCCGCCGCAGTGGCGGGGTGTCTGGCACCCCTTTCTCTAGGTTCGGACACAGGTGGTTCCATCCGCCAGCCCGCCAGCCTGTGTGGCATTGTGGGCCTGAAGCCCACCTATGGTCTGGTCAGCCGCTACGGCTTGGTGGCGTTTGCCAGCTCGCTCGACCAGATCGGACCGTTTTCGCACGATGTGACCGGCTGCGCGCTGCTGCTGCAGGCGATCGTCGGCCATGACGGCCGTGACAGTATCAGCGTCAACCAACCGGTTCCCGACTACCTGGCCGACCTCGACAAGCCCCTGGCCGGCCTGCGTGTGGGTGTGGCCCGCGAGTTTTTCGGCGAGGGGCTGGACCCCCAGGTGGAAAAGGCCGTCCGCGCCGCCTTGGATGTGTACAAGAGCCAGGGCGCGACCATCGTCGATGTCTCGCTGCCCACCAGCCCCCATGCCGTGGCCACCTACTACCTGGTGGCCACGGCCGAGGCATCCAGCAACCTGGCCCGATTCGATGGTGTGCGCTATGGCCACCGCACGGCCCGGAAGGGCAACCTGATCGAGCAGTACTGCCGGAGCCGCGGCGAGGGATTCGGCGCCGAGGTGAAGCGCCGTATCATGCTGGGCACCTACGCGCTTTCCAGCGGCTATATCGATGCCTATTATCTGCAGTCGCTGAAGGTGCGCCGGCTGATCCTGGAGGACTTCCAGAAGGTGTTCAGCCAGTGCGATGTGCTGGCGGGCCCCACAGCGCCCACCGCCGCCTTCAAGGTGGGTGAGAAGTCGTCCGACCCGCTGGCGATGTACCTGAGCGACATCTACACGATCAGTTGCAACCTGGCCGGGATCAGCGGCATCAGCATCCCCTGCGGCTTCACCGACAACGGTCTGCCGATCGGCCTGCAAATGCAGGGGCCGCAGTTTGCCGAAAGCACGCTGCTGCGCGCCGCGCGCATGCACGAGAAAGCCACCGACTGGCACACCCGCCGGCCGGCGCTAGTGGGTTGAGTTCGAGCTCCTGAATAAGCCATGAAAAAAGCCCGGCCAGAAAGCCGGGCTTTTTTCATGGCTGGGATGGACCGGCTGGCCGGATCACTTCACCCAGTAATCAAACACCACCACCTTTTCCCGGCGGGTTTTGACGATGTCCACATAGGCCTGGTGCGCCGGGTGGGCGATGTAGGCGTCCAGGTCTTCCATGCTCTTGAAGGTGAGCACGAATGAGTGGGTCAGGCCCTCGCTCTTGCCTTCCTTGCTGACATTGGTGCCGGCCTCGTAACCGATGATGCCGGGGACCTTGGAAGGCAGGGCGTTGAAGGCTTGAATGACCTCGTCGATCTGCTCCTTGGTGAGGCTGTCCTTGAACTTGTAGAGCACGATGTGTTTCAGCACGGGTTTTTCTCCTTGTTGGGCGTCGGCACGGTCTGACAGGATCATTCCGGCGAACGCGATCACACAGGCCACGGTTGCAAGGCGGAACATGGCTTACCCTCCGGGATGAGGGGCTGGACCGGCGATGACGGGTTTGACCAGCCATGGTACCCGAAAAACCGGCCCAACGCCCGGCCCGGCAAAGGTTTGCGCCCCAGCCTCCATCCGCCTACCATCAAGGCTTGCCTTTCCGCCCAAGGGAGCACCCCATGACCGCTCTAGCCGCACTGACCCTGGCCCTGTTTTCGGGTGGCCAGCCTGGCCCTGAAACCATCGCCTTCACCAACGCCCGCATTCACCCGGTGGACGGGCCGGTCATAGAGCGCGGCACGCTGGTGGTGCGGGACGGCAAAATTGTGGCCGTGGGAGACCTGCCGGCTCCCGCCGGTGCCCGGGTGGTGGACTGCGCGGGCAAGGTGATCATCCCCGGCCTGGTGGATACCCACTCCCACCTGGGCATCTTCAGCCGGCCGGGTGTCTCGGCCAACAGCGATGGCAACGAGGGCTCCGGCCCGATCCAGCCCGCCTTGCGTGCCCTCGACGCGGTCACTCCCGATGACCCCGGCATCCGCATGGCACTGGCCGGCGGTCTGACCACCGTGAACATCATGCCCGGAAGCGGCAACGCCATTGGCGGCCAGACCGTGTATGTGAAACTGCGCGGCAACACCATCGAGGCGATGCGTGTGACCGGCGAGACCGTCCTGGGCGGTCTGAAGATGGCCAACGGGGAAAACCCGAAGGGGTTCAACTTCACCAGCCGCAAGGCGGCACCAGCCACCCGCATGAAAACCTACGCCCTGCAGAGGGAGCAGTTTTTGAAGGCGCGCGAGTATCAGGCGAAATGTGCCGCCTACCAGAAAAAGAAGGCGGATGATCCCAAGGCCGCAGCCCCCGACCGCGATCTGGCCATGGAACCGCTGGTCGAGGTGCTGGAGCGCAAGCGCACGGTGCACTTCCACTGCCACCGGGCCGATGACCTGATGAGCGCGCTGCGTCTGGCCGAGGAATTCGGCTTCGAGATCGTGCTGCAGCACGCCAGCGAGGGTCACAGGGTGGTGGAGGAGCTGGCCGCGAAAAAGGCCAATGTCTCGCTGACGCTTGTGGAGGCCCCCGGTGGCAAGGCCGAGGTGGTGCAACTGATCGAGGAGAACGCCGCCACCCTGGCCAAGGCCGGGGTGCGGGTGGCCATCAACACCGACGACCCGGTGACCGAGTCACGCTTCTACCTGCGGACCGGCGCCATCGCCGTGCGCGGCGGGCTGAGTGAGGCGGAGGCCCTGAAGGCCATGACCATCCACCCCGCCGCCATGCTGCACCTCGACCATCGGCTCGGTTCGCTCAAAGCCGGCAAGGATGCCGATTTCGTGGTGCTTTCCGGCAGCCCGTTCAGTGTCTACACCCAGGTGCTGGAAACCTGGATCGACGGCAAGCGGCTTTTCGCGCGGGAGAACAACCAGGACGCCCGCTACCAGGCGGGCGGCTTCGCGCTGCGCCCCGGGGATGAACGGTGGCCCGGAGTCGTCGAACCGGCCAAGGCACCGCCCCCGGCGTTGGTGGAGGGACCGGTTCCCAAGGGGCCGTTGCCCGATCGGTATGCTGTGCGCGCCGGTCGGCTATTCAATGGCGACCGGTTCATCGACAACGCGGTGGTAGTGGTCAACCAAGGCAAGATCGAGGCGGTAGGGCCGGCCAGCCAGGTGCCGGTTCCGGCGGGGATTCCGGTGATGACCGCCGTGGAGGTCACCCCCGGGCTGATCGACGCGCACGGTTGTGCCGGCCTTTCGGGCGGCCTGAATGTCCCGGCAGACCAGGACCAGGACGAGGCGACCGACCCCAACACCGCCGAAGTGCGGGTGCTGGATGGCTTCAACCCGGATGACGGCCTGCTGGAGTTTTTGCGCCGGCAGGGCATCACCGTGGTGCACGCCACGCCGGGCCGGAAAAACGCCATTGCCGGACAGTCGGGAATCTTCCTGGCCCAGGGCCGGGCCGCGGAAAAGATGGCCCTGCGCCCGCAGGCCATGCTGGTGATGAACCTGGGCGAATCGGCCAAGGATTCGTACCCGGGCAAGTTGACCACCCGCATGGGCACCGCCGCCCTGATCCGCCAGGCCCTGCAACAGGGCAAGGCGCATGCGGAGAAGCCCGCGGACAAGGACAAGCCCGCGACCCCCAATCCCAAACTGGATGCGTTGGGCGCAGCAGCCACGGGGAAGATGCCGGTGCTGATCGCCGCGCATCGGGCGGATGACATACTGACTGCCTTGCGGCTGAAGCAGGAGTTCAACCTCGACATGCGGCTGGCCCTGGGCACGGAAGCCTACCTGGTGCTGGACCAGGTGAAGGCCGCTGGTGTGCCGGTATTCCTGCACCCACCCATGCAGCGACTGGCCTCATCGATGGAGACGCTCCACAGCTTTTCAGGGTCGGCCCGGGTGCTGAAGGCCGCCGGGATACCCTTCGCGCTGGGCAGCGCCTTTGAGGGCTATGTGCCCAAGATTCGCAACATCCGCAGCGAAGCCGCCATGGCGGCGGCGAACGGCCTGTCCCGGGAAGACGCGCTGGCCTCGGTCACCTACGGGGCCGCCAAGCTTCTGGGCATCGAGGCCAGCCGCGGGGCCATCGCCCCCGGCCGCCCCGCTGACCTGGTGCTGTACGATGGCGACCCGCTGGAAAGCTTCACCCATGTCACGCACACGGTGCTGGATGGCCGGGTGGTGTACAGCCGCGCGGAGTACCTGGAACTGCCGCTGAACCGCCGCGGGCTGCAACTGTCCGGCGGTGTGGGCGGCGGGTGTTGCCTGGGTTGGTGAGGGCCGGGTTGGCATAGTTTTTAGTGTGATGGACCTTGAGGGGAAGAATCCATGCTCGCCGCTGTCATCGCCTTGGCTTTTTGCGCCGAACCGAAGCTGCCTGACCTGAAGGCCCTGCTGGTCACCGGCGGCTGTTGTCATGATTACGAGACGCAGAAGCTGATCATCACGGAGGGCACCTCCGCCCGAGCCGGCATCCAGTGGGTGGTGGTGCACCAGGGCGGCACATCCACCTCCAGCAAGATTCCGCTGTATGAAAAGGCCGAATGGTACAAGGGCTTCGACATCGTTGTCCACAACGAGTGCTTCTCCGATGCCAAGGATCCCAAGTGGACGGAAACCATCGTCAAGCCCCACCGCGACGGCCTGCCCGGCGTGCTGATCCACTGCGGCATGCACTGCTACCGCGATGGCACCGGCGAGTGGTTCAAGTTCTGCGGGGTCACCTCCCACCGACATGGCGCCCACTACCCCTTTGAGGTGGTGCCCACCCGGGCGGCGGGCAAGGATCACCCCATCCTGGCGAAGTTTCCCGCCACCTGGAAAACACCCAAGGGTGAGCTGTACCAAGTAGTGGCCCAGGGTGACCAATGCGTGCCGCTGGCCACCGCCAAAAGCCGCGAAACCAAGAATGATGAGGTGTGCGTGTGGACCAACACCTTCGGCAAGGGCCGGGTCTTCGGCACCACCATCGGCCACTACAACGAGGAATTGGCCGACCCCGTGTTCCTGGACATGCTCACCCGCGGCATGCTGTGGGCCTGTGACAAGCCGGTTGAGGATTACCTGAAACCTTTTGACGCCAGCAAAACCAAATTCCGTTGGGAGAAGGCATCCGAGACCAAGGAACCCCCGAAAGCAGGCGCCACAGGCGGCAAGTAAATAGTGAATACGATATACTTGTCTGATTTTATTGTTTCGAAATTCCCTTGATTTTTACAAAAGTCGCACCTAGAAAGCTTACGAATCTGTAATAGGTTCGTGGGCGGGCGGAGCTCTGCTCATTTCTTTCTACGGATGAGAAAGTCGCATCCCGCTCACGGCACCGGTCCTTGCGCGGGCCGGGGTTGGTTTCAGGATGGCCCTTACTCCCCGGTCGTAGTCAGTGGTGGTGGTGTTCGGGGCCTCCTCGGGGTAGCCAATGCGAAGTCTTTCCGCCAGTCATGATGAGCAAGTGGATGCTGGCGTCCATGTTGGCGGCGGGCATCATGAGGCCCGCCCGTTTTCCCGGGTGCTCGAGATCCTGAAGCCTGAACGGCGAGACATTTTCATCGTTGTCCTTTTCGCGGTCACGGTGTCGATCCTGTCGTTGGCCACCCCCATTGCCGTGGAAACCCTGGTGAACACGGTGGCCTTTGGTGTGCTCATCTGGCCTGTGGTGGTGATCTCCCTGGTGCTGATGGCGTGCCTCGGTGTGGCGGCGGCCCTGAAGGCGATGCAGGTTTTTGTGGTCGAGTGCCTCCAGCAAAGGCTTTTCGTGCGGGTGGTGGCGGACTATTCGCGCCATATCCCGGCGCTGCGGCTGGAAAATCTGGACCGCAGCAACGGACCGGAGCTTGCCAACCGCTTTTTTGATGTGCTCACGCTGCAGAAATCCATCGCCAGCCTGCTTCTGGATGGTGTTGCCGTCCTGGTGATGATGGTGGTGGGGATGGTGGTCCTGGCCTTCTACCACCCGTTCCTGCTGGGTTTTGACGTCATCCTGTTGGGCCTGGTGTTTTTGCTGCTCTTCGGTCTGGGTTTTGGCGGGGTGCGCACATGTCTGGATGAGTCGATCGCCAAATATCAAACGGCGGCGTGGCTGCAGGAGATGTTCCGCTGCCTGCGGACGGTGAAAACCTCCGCGGGGCAAAATTTCGCCTTCACGCGGTCGAATTCCCTGGCGGAGAGCTACATCGTCATGCGCCGCAAGCACTTCCGGGTGGTGTGGCGGCAGACCCTGTTCGCGCTCGGACTGCAGGTGGCGGCCAGCACCATCCTGTTGGGACTGGGTGGCTGGCTGGTCATCAATCGGCAACTCACACTTGGGCAGCTGGTGGCCGCCGAACTGATCGTTTCGGTGATCGTGGGGTCGGTTGCCAAACTGGGCAAGCATGCGGAAACTTTTTATGACCTGCTGGCCAGCGCCGAAAAACTGAGCCGTGTCACCGATCTTCCGGTGGAGCGGGAAGGCGGGCAGATCCTTCCCGACACCGGCATGGGCGTGGCGGTGCGGGTTTTGCCGTCGGACCATATGGGATCTTTCCTGACCTGGCACATCGCGCCCAACGAGCGGGTGGCCCTGATCGCCCCCTCGGGCTACGGCAAAACCAAGGTGCTGGAAGCCCTGGCCGGTTTGCGTGAAATGACGGACGGTCGGGCTGAACTCGACGGCTTTGACATCCGCAACCTGTCGCTGGCCGGCTTGCGGGACCAAGTCTATCTGGTCGGCCGGGATGAGATCATCGAGGGGACGGTGCTCGAGAACCTGGTGATGGGTTCGGAGGAGGTGCGTCCCGATGCGATCCGGGCCGCGCTGGAGGCGGTGGATTTGATGGAAACAGTGAATCGACTGCCCAACAGCCTTCAAACCCGATTGGCACCTTCCGGTTTGCCGCTTTCTGAAACACAAGCCCTCAAGCTGATGCTGGCGCGGGCCATCATCGCCCGCCCGCGTTTGCTGCTGATCGATGGCCTTCTGGACCATTTGAATCTGCGGGACCATCCCAAACTGCTTCGCAGCCTGACCAATCCCTCCACTCCCTGGACCCTTTTGGTGGCAACCCACAATCCGGAAACAGCCAAGGTTTTTGACCGGTGCATCCGCCTGAACAAGGAAGAACGGGAACCGGGGCTGGAGACATCCCGCACCAGTGGAGGTGCCAAGGCATGATTGTGAAAGTGGATACCAGGCCTTCGGTTGGTGCCGACCAGTATTTCCCGGTGCTGGAAAAGGCCAAAACGCCCGTATTTGCCCGTTACCTGACGCGGTTTTTGTTGCTTCTTTTCGCGCTGATGCCGCTTTTTCTGCTGTTTGTTCCTTGGCAACAAACCGTCAAAGGCCGCGGTCAGGTCATCGCTTACGCACCGGTTGAGCGGAAGCAAAAGATTGAGTCTCAGATAGCTGGAGTTATAAAAAAATGGCACGTTGTTGAAGGGAGCTTCGTGAAGTCGGGGGACCCGATTGTCGATATTGACGATGTTGACCCCAACTTGGCCATGCGTTTGGAAGCCCAACGGAATTTTCTCTTAAGTCGCCGCCAAGCCGCCCAAGACGAGGTGGCTGAACAGACCAAAGCGGTGGCAGCGCAGGAGAAGGCCATGGAGGCATCCATCAAGGCTGCCCAGTCGAAACGGGAGGCGTCGGCCATGATGGTTACCGTCTCCGAGAAATCGAGGGAGAACACCGAATTCAGTTCCCTGTTTGAAACCAAACGATTCCAGATGTTTGACTCTCTGTTCAAGGACAAGCAGTTCGGTGGCCTTGAATCTGAGCTGAACAGGGACGAGGCCAAATTGCGCGCTGACCGTGCCGAAACGGAGGTCAAACGCGCGAAGGCTGATGTGAAAAAGGCCGAGGCGGATCTTTTGAACAGCGACTCGCTGGTGATCCAGGCTGAGGCGACGGGCTTGTCCGTGGTCGCCCTTGCGCGCCGGGACCTGAACCGGGCCGAGCAGAACCTGCTGACCATCGAGCGGGACATGCAGGAACTGGACACCCGGATCGAGCGGTTCAAGGCCCGTTTCGTGAAGGCCCCTTGCGATGGCATCCTGTACCGCATCGCGGCGAACGTGGCGGACGGCGGCCAGTTGGTCAAGGAAGGCGACGAGTTGGCGACCATCATCCCTGATGCGACGGAACGGGTGGTGGAACTATTCATCGACGGTGTGGACGCGCCCCTGATCGCGGCCCACATGGAGCGCACCGGAACGGGACCCCATGTGCGTTTGCAATTCCAGGGCTGGCCGGCCATCCAATTCGCCGGGTGGCCCTCGGTGGCAACGGGCACGTTCGGCGGCAAGGTTCGCCAGATCGATCCCTCGGATGATGGCTATGGCCGCTTCCGTATCCTGGTCGAGCCCGAACGCCTCCTGAGCGAGGAGGACGAGTGGCCGGATTCCATCTTCCTGCGTCAGGGCAACCAGGCCGTGGGCTGGGTCTTCCTCAACAGGGTCACCGTGGGATACGAGCTGTGGCGCAATTTCAACGGCTTCCCACCCGTGGTGGCCCCCAAAGCCCCTGACAAGGACAAAGACAAGGACAAAAAAGAGTCGAAGCCGCCTAAGATCAAAACCTGATGGTGCCTCCCCTGCCATGAAGAAAGTTGTCCTTGCCCTGGTGTGCGCGGCTGCCGTGAACCGGTTCGCCCCATGCCAGGAAAGAAAAACCGATCCGCCTGTCGGTGGAGCTGCTCCCGGGCCCGCCGTTGCCCCGGAGTTGCTGCCCAGGCCCAGGGGCAATGCCCCCGATGCCAAAGCGGCCATGCCAATCCTGAACAGGCCGAAGGAAGTTCCATTCATACCCGGCGGCATACCAAGCGTGGGTGGCCCGCTCGGCCTGCTTGATGTGCTGGATTCGGTGGAAAAACACTATCCGCTGCTGCAGGCTATTGAGCAGGAACGGGCGATTGCCGGCGGCAAGCTGGTCTCCGCCATGGGCAATTTCGACCTGAATGTCATCGCCTCGGGTGACAGCACCGCGCCCGCCACCTACGACAATTTCCGGGGCAATGTCGGCCTGAACCAGATGCTGCCGGTGGGTGGCATGTCCGTGTTCGGCGGTTACCGGAACGGCTATGGGGATTTTCCCACCTACAACCTGTCACAACTCACCGCGGACGGGGGTGAGATGCGGGCGGGCATGATCATTCCGCTGGCCAAGGATCGGGAAATTGACCGCCCTAGGGCGGGTGTCCAGCAGGCGCGGATCGATGTGCAGATCACCGAACCCATGATCGAAAGGCAAAGGCTGGACTTCAAGCGCGCCGCCGCGCGAACCTACTGGTCCTGGATTGCCAACGGGCAACGGCTGAGGGTTGCGCAGGAAATGGTCAAGCTGGCCGTGGAAAGGGACGGCCAACTGAAGGCACGCGTTGAAGCCGGTCCGGCCGCCAATATTGAACGCATCGACAACCAGCAAAACATCGCCTTCCGAAACGGGCTGATGGTCCAGAGCCAACGGGCGTTCCAGCAGTCGAGCATCGACCTGTCCCTGTTTCTCCGCGACGAGATTGGCGCCCCCACGATAGCCGGCCCTGACCGGCTGCCCGATTTTCCACTGGTACAGGAGGTGGATCTTTCCGCCTTTGACGCCGCGCTTGGCACCGCCATGGAAATGCGTCCCGAGCCAAGGAGGCTACGCCTTCAGCGCGAGAAGGCTGCCGTGGAGCTGAACCTGGCGCGCAACCAGACTCGCCAGTCGCTCAACGCCGTGGTGGCGGGATCGCAGGATATCGGATACGGAACGAGCTCATTGTCCGGTCCCAACGGGCTGGACCGGTCCAATCTGAACGCCTCCCTGGTTTACCAGATGCCCGTGCAGCGGCGCGAGGCACGCGGCAGGGTGCTGCAGTCAGAGGCGACCCTGGCCCAACTGGAGGCCCAGCTTCGCAACGCCGAGGATGTGATCCGGGCGGAAATACAGGATGGGTTTTCAGCGTTGGAAAGAGCCTACGAGTTTTATCAGCAGGCAAGGAGCCGGGTGGAACTGGCCCAGACCGTGGCCAGGGCCGAACGTGAGCAGTTGCGGCTTGGGCGGAGCGACATCCTGCGGGTGACCTTGCGTGAACAAGCGGCCTTCGAGGCGGAAATCTTCGAAATCTCCGCTCGGCAGGAATATTTCCGTACCAAGACCGATTTGCTGGTGGCCCAGGGACTGGATGCCCGGTAATTTTTGTACCTGCCTGGGGCGAGGTAATTTTTTGTCCCTGGTTTTCATTCCTGTCCGCACGGCCTGCCCCGCGGCCTGACCACCGGTTCCTTTTGAAAGGGCCCGAGATCCTTTCTCCCGGTGTGCATCGGGTCAGGTCGCTTGTGTGTGGGGCCGGGACTCTTCCGCCCATTCGTCCTGGGCTGTCCAGCGGTAATACCGGTCCTGATCCAGGACCACGAGAACCAACCAGCCGTTGCGTGCAAGGTTTTGTACCGTTTGGTGCTTGTGGATGATCGACTCCACCGAGGCGCGGGGCGCCTCGATCACCACCAACAGGCGTAAAGGTTCGTGCTGCAGGCCATTGCCGTCCTGCACGCACTGCAGGGGCAGGCCGGTCATCAAGTCGCCACCGTTACCCTGCAGGACGCCAAACCGGCCAACCACATTGTGGATCAGCTTGTCCCCGCTGCCGAAGGCGACAGGATCCACAGTCGATGCGTAGTACTGCATGTTGATCCAGTTGGCGACCACCATGGGTGCGGTCATGATCAATTCGAGGACCTTGAGTTCCGGGTCCAGGCGGTGGTCGTAACTGTGCAGGAATGCCCGGCCACCCAGGTTCAAACCCTTGGTCCGGGAGCGGGGCGCCACGATCAGAGTGGCGTTTCCGGCCAGCCCCCATTCGGGACGCACCTCTCCCCAGTCCCTGGCACGGTGCAGGATTTCACTTTCCTGAGTCGCCCCCAATCTCGGACAACGCTCCTGCCGGGCCAACTGGCCGGCTTTGGCCAGCCAGTCCATGATCTGGCTTTCCAGCCCGGTGTGGGAAGGCGGGACGAAGTGGGTGTCACACAGGGTTATTTCGTCGGTCGTGGTGTTGTGGACCGCAGCGATGAACCAGGTGGTATCCGGGATGATGATCCTCCGCTGCTCCAGGCCTTTCCGTACCTGCCTGTCATTGAGCAGGGAGGCTGCGACCCTGGCGTTTGGTTCACCGGAGTGCCCTCCGCAGGCCCCGCAATCTAGCGCTGCCTTGTAGGGATTGTTGGTCACCTCGGACGCATGGCCGCAGAAAACAACCAGCGGGGCGAAGCCGCTGGTGAGCCCCAGGTTGCGGAGCAGGTTTTCCGCCAGATCCAGTCGGGCATTCGCATCCAGACCGCGGTTTTCCGGCGCGTGGATGTCGGGGCCCGGGGCACAACCCTGCTGATCCGTTCCCCGCCCAGGTCTGGCATGGTGTGCTCCCCTGGATAACCCCAAAGAATCCATCGCCAGTTTTGCAATAAATCCCAAACCGAGGGACTCCACGAACGAAAAAGTCGAAGTGGCCGAGGTTTGGAACAGCTTCCACACGGTTTGTTTTTTTTGGGTTAGCAGGCGATCTTCGGTCCATCGCATTGATTCGGCAGGACTAGCGCCCACCGGTCGCTGCCGCATGTGGATCCCCGGTTTCAGCAAGACCGGGCACTGGGCCTGGCCCGTGGCTGAACCAGGGGGCAGGTACACAAAGGGGATTCCAAAAAAACCGGCAAACCCAAAAGTCTCGATGGAGTCATCGAGCGATTCCAGATGGCGCCGAAACACCTCCGACCGCACATCGATGCAGAAAACCATCTGCAGTTTTTTGTCGGTGGTTGTTTCAGCGGGCTGTTTTTTGGCGGTCAGCGATTCGAGCAGGGATTCGCGGTAAGCGCGTTCTGCGGCCACCTGAAAGATGTGCCGGGCCAAAAGATCTTTGTCCGGTGCCGGCGATGGTTCGGTTTCGAATTCCTGGGGGCATTTTTCCGGCACCAGGGCAAGTGGGCATTTAATGCCGGGCATTTTCAGGAGGGCTGAATCATAGGCCAAACGGATGGCCAGAAGCCCAGTCAGGTCACTGTTATGCCTGCCGGAATTTTCATCTTCCCGAACCTGGTAGCGAATGTAAGAGGCCCAGCCGGCTATGGAGAATATTTCGGCAAGCAGGAACTGCCCCCAGCGGGATGGATGTACGTCCATCCGTGTCAGTAGTTCGCTGACAGCCTGTTGGGGATCCTCGGGTAGACGATCGACTAGGTCCCTGAACCCTTTCAGGCCCAGGAGATCCATCCGCCAACTGAGTCGGGCCGCCTCCCGCCACGCCGAATAGAGCGAGTCGGCTTGCCAGGGACTGGGCCACCCCGCCTGGCCCTGGTCGAAATGGGCGGCGCAATGCCGGGTGATGTCATTGATAATGTGGCTGGACCAGGAACTGCCCAGGTGCTCGTCCACGCTATCGGCGACGGTGCGGACGCGGTCGGTCTTGGAATCGGATCCTGTCTGGGTAAGCCATGCGCCCAGGTCATCCAATCGCATGGATTCGTACCATGCCGGATGTTCATGCAGGCACTGGCTGAAGGCGGCTTTCACATCGGCATCAGCAAGTCGCCCCGCTGAAACCAACTGTTTGAAATAGGACCTGGGCATCAGCAGCGTGCAATCGCGGACCTTGCCGAGCGCTTCAGCGGCCTGGAGGAATGGTTGGTCCGATAGTCCAAAAAACGGGTTGACGGCGACATAATCGGCTAGGGGCCATAAGGGCGGAACCAAGGCGTGCACCTGTTTGATTGCCTGCTCGAGAGGGCGATCCGCCTGGGGTGATTCGGTCGGGCAATCGGGATGCATGCGGTTGGGGCTCCTGAATGATGCCAAGGTGCGGAGGGTGGGCATGGTGGTTCCTCCATCGTCTCGTTCAAGGGTGGTTGGGAGCGGATGAGCGTGCAGGTGTCAAGGTGCCGGAGTTGACTGACCATAGAAGCGGGCTGTCAGACGGCGGGCCGGAATGTCGATGTAAAACGCATTCATGGCGTGGACATACAGGGAACGCATCCACGGGGATTGACGCTGTCGCAAGGGGAGCGCCTGCAACATGAAAACCCCCAGGAAGCCTAAAGCGACAAGCACCATCAGCAGGGTGGCCAAGGGGGAAGAAGTTTGCGCCAGTACAGGCAGGCTGGGTCCCACCAGATGGTCCATGGCCGCAAAAGCAGCGAAGTACGCTGCGCACACCACAATGGCACCGGTCAAGCCAACCCGGGAAAGAGCCCACTGGCCTGAGGCAAAACTGTTGGCCATGAGCTGGGTGAGGGCCAACACCATAACCAGACCCAGTAGCAGTCCACCAGGTTTGACCAGCGGATTGGCCCCCAGGAGGTAAAAGCCCAGCGCAACCAATCCAACTGCAATCAAGGGGGCGACCAGCCGGGCCAGGATGGCCGCGCCGGTTCCTGTGGTGCCCGAAGGGGGAGGCGCAGCGCCCGCGGCCTTTTCCAGAACGCTGCCGCTTCGGAGGAAGGCGTGGGCCTTGTAGGCCGAGTGGGCGACGATATGCAGCATGGCTGCTGAAAACGCCCCCAAGCCGCATTGCAGCATCATGAATCCCATTTGGGCTACCGTGGAATAAGCCAGAGATCGCTTGATGCTTGTTTGGGTGAGCATCACCACGCTGCCCAGAAGCGCAGTGGTCGCACCCGCCACGGCCAGAAGATCGAGGGCAAGGGGAGACAGGGCAATCAGCGGGCTGAGCCGGATCACCAGAAAGCCTCCCGCATTGATGACGCCGGCATGCATCAGGGCTGAAACCGGGGTGGGTGTTTCCATCGTGTCCGGCAGCCAGGTGTGAAAGGGGACCTGGGCCGACTTGGTCATGGCTCCCAGCACGAAAAGAATCCCAATCCAGGTAAGAGTCCATTGCCCGTCCCTTGGACTTTCCCCCACCTTCTTGGCCCACTCGAACAGTTCCGGGTATTCCAAGGTGCCGGCATGGTGGAAGGTGAGGGCCATAGCCGCGATCAGGAGGAGGTCCCCCAGCCGGCTGATAAGGAATTTTTTCCGGGCGGCCCAGACTGCCCAGGGGCGATCGGGGTAGTGGGAGAGAAGCTGGTGCAGGCCCAGGCTGGTGAGGATCCAGGCGACCATGAAAAGCGCGAGGTTGGCGGAAACCGCCATGAGCAGGGTTGCCCCAAGGGTGAGCGACATCCAGCGGAAAAAGCGTCCCTGGTTCGCGTCACCATGCAGGTAGCGGTTCGCGAAGCGACCGATGATCAGACCGATGAAACTGATGAGGGCGAACATGACAATGGCCACCGAATCCAGATACAACCCGATGCCTATTCCCCGGGTTGCTTGGAATGGCCGCCAAACCGCCTCGAGCGCGCCCCTCTGAATGACCAGGCAACCTGTCGCAAGGGATGCCAGCAGGGCGAAGGCGGTACCCAGGGTGACAGAGAAGCCCAGCAGGCCCGGAGCCCGGTTTGCCACCCGGGTGGGCACTAGGGCGAGGGCCAGCAGGAAAAGAACGGGGACTCCCATCAGGAACGGGAAAACGGTTTCCACAATGCCCTCCCCGCGGCCTGGTTTGAAATGAAAACTGTTTAGCGAAATCTAATACACGAAAAAAATATCGTCAATTTCAATTCATAAAATTCGCCGG
>DKBS01000174.1:0-3364 GCA_002451275.1 Planctomycetaceae bacterium UBA6894
CGATTCCACCAGCGTGCTGGCATGGCATTCGGGGAACGGCGCGTCCTCATAGACAAATTCTTTGCGCACCAGCCCCGGAAAAGACGGGGGAACCTGGGTGTCTTGCTGACAAAAAACCAGCATGCAAACGGCCAGCATGAAAAACTCCCGGGCAAAAGCCCTTCCTCGATGGGTGAAGCGACTGCCAGAATACCCCATTGTCGCCCGGAAAACAGATGGAAGGCTTTTGCCCCACCCCAGACGCCATGCTCAACCTGCACGCCCCCACCCCACCTACCTGGTTCCCCAAGGTCGCCGCCAACCTGGAGGAATTGCTGCTCGACCACGCCCACTGCGAGAAGAAGGCGGCCGGCGTGGCGATGAACCTGCTGTTCAGCTATGTGGACCACCCGGATCTGGCGCGGGAACTGCCCGAGATCGTGCGCGAGGAGCTCGACCACTTCGAGCAGGTCTTCGACCGCATCAAGGCGCGGGGCTACCCCTGGCGCAAGCTGAAACCGGGCCGGTACGGCGAGCGCCTGCACCACCTTATCCGCAAGGAGGAACCGGGCAAGGCCATCGACCGGATGCTGGTGGCCGCCCTCATCGAGGCGCGGTCCTGCGAACGCTTCGGCATCCTGCGCGACCAACTCGCCGACCGGGAGCTGGCCGATTTCTTCGGCTCGCTTTACGAGAGCGAGGCCCGCCACCACGGCACCTATGTGCGCCTGGCCTGCCACCTGGCCCCGCGCGAGGTGGTGCGGGAGCGGCTGGAGGAATTGGCGAGGCTGGAAGGTGAGATCATCGCCGAGGGCGATGACCTGGTCCGCATGCACTCCTAAGATGTCACTCCCCCCCTCCTGTCTGGCGCGTTTCGATCGGCTGACCCTGGCCCGCCCCGGCCAGCCGCCCCTGCTGACGGACCTGGATTGGATCTGGCATCAGGGCCAGGCCTGGTGGGTGGAAGGTCCGCCCGCCAGCGGCAAGACCACCTTCTGCGAGGCCCTCCTGGGCCAGCACATTGCCCTCGGCGGAACCAGACGCTGGCCCCTGGCAGAGGAACGCGGCCAGGAACCTTGGCACCTGTTCGGCTGGGTGCCCTGGCTGGAAAACTCGCGTCGATTCCTGCTGGGGGACTACTTCCACCAACAGCGCTGGCACGCCGCCGAAAGTCAGGAGGGACCGAAGGTTTTGGAATACACCGGCGACACCCCGGCCGCACGCGAGGCCCTGGAGGCAGTGGGTTTGTCCGCCCGGCTGGACCAGCCCCTGGTCACGCTCTCCAGCGGCCAGATGCGGCGGGCGCGTCTGGCGCGCGCCCTGGGCGAACAGTCGCCAGGCCTGATCGTGGAAGAGCCCTTCGCCGGGCTCGACACCGCGCAGCGCCAGCGGCTGGACAAATACCTGCGCCAAAAGGTGGCGGCCGGCATAGGTCTCGTCATCGCCGGGCGGGGGGCCGATTGTCCTGCCTGGATCACCGACCGGCTGCGGCTGGGGCAAACAACCGAGACCATCCAAGCCCCCCACGGCGCGCCCGGCCCGCAGGCCAGCCTCTCTGATGAACCGGTGCTGGAATACCACCACCTGAACCTGTCCCCCGGCGGCAAGCCTCTCTTCACCGACTTCACCTGGGTGATCCGCAAGGGGGAGCGCTGGGGACTCCTGGGTGAGAACGGCTCGGGCAAAAGCACGCTGATGGCCCTGGCCGCCGGCGACCACCCGCAGGTCTACGCCCAAGATGTGCGACTGTTCGGCTCCCGCCGCGGCACCGGTGAATCCATCTGGGATCTGAAAAAACGCATGGGTCAGGTGGCGCCCGAAATCCAGACCTACGCCCGCCACAACCTCACCCTGGCCCAGATGGTCGCGACCGGCATCACCGACCGTTTCGTGGCCGGCGGCGTCACCGACGACCAGGAGGCCGCCATCCTGGACCTGCTCGCCGAACTGGGTCTGGGTGAGCTGGCCGACCGCCGCTACCCCCAGGCCCCCACCGGCGCCCAGCGCCTGGTCTGGCTGGCCCGGGCGCTGGCCAAGGCCCCCGAGTTGCTGCTCCTGGACGAGCCGTTCCAGGGCATGGACAGCCGCTCCATCGCCCTGGGCCGCGCCGCCATCTCCCGCCGCCTCCGTTCGGAAACCGCGCTGGTGATGAGCACCCACGACCCCGCCGAGCTGCCGGAAGGGGTTGACCGATGGATGCGGTTGGGGGATCACCTCCCCCGGGCAAACCGCCCGGCCACCCCCCCTTCGGCTTGAGGATAAGCCTGCCGCGGGATAGACTCGGAAATCTTGCCAGCGCAGCCCGTCCCGGGATCCCGCCATGCCCCCCGCCCTCCGACACCCCGCGCCTCACCGTCGGCAGATGCTGCAGGCGGGCGGGGTTTCGCTGCTGGGTCTCGGGTTGTCGCACCTCGAGGGTCTGCGTGCCGCGTCACCCGCGGGCAACGGCAAACGCCGGTCGGTGATCTTTGTTTTCCTGTCGGGCGGGCTGGGCCAGCACGACAGCTTCGACATGAAACCGAACGCGCCGGCGGACATCCGCGGCGAGTTCAAGCCCATCGCCACACGCACCCCCGGCGTGCAGATCTGCGAGCACCTGCCCCGCCTGGCCGCCTGCTCGAACCTGTGGTCGCTGGTGCGGTCGCTGACCCATGCCACCAACGACCACTCCGCCGGACACCTGATGATGCTGACCGGCCGGGGCAAGCTCCCCACCGGTTTCAACGGCAACAAGCCGCAGGACAGCGACTGGCCCAGCATCGCCGCCGTGGCCAACGCGGTGCTGCCCCGGGCGAACAACCTGCCACCCGCCGTGGTGCTGCCCGAGCGGCTCATCCACAACAGTGGCCGCATCCTCCCCGGCCAGTTCGCCGGCCAGATGGGCCGCCAACGGGACCCTTGGTTCCTGGAAGCTTCCAAATTCGAGGCCAAGGCTTACGGCGCCTACCCCGCCTACGAGTTCGACCACCAGGACCGGGCCTACAAGCCGGCCCGTTCACGCTTTGAGATCCCCGATCTCAGCCTGCCCGAGATGGTCGATGGCCCCCGTCTCCACAGCCGGCTGAACCTGCTGGGCCTGGTCGATGAACAGCGCCGCCGGCTCGACCGGGCGGCCGGGCTCGGCGGCATGGACAGCCTGCGCCAAAAGGCGGTCTCGCTGCTGGTGGACCCGACTGTGCGCCGCGCCTTCGACATCAACGCCGTTCCCCCCTCCGAACGGGAGAAATATGGCGACAACGCTTTCGGCTGGTCCTGCCTGATGGCCGCCCGCCTCGTCGAGGCGGGTGTTGGCCTGGTGCAAGTAAATCTGGGCAACAACGAGACCTGGGACACCCACGGCAACGCCTTCCCCCACCTGCGGGACAAGCTCTACCCGCCCACCGAC
>DKBS01000174.1:3780-4172 GCA_002451275.1 Planctomycetaceae bacterium UBA6894
GGCGGCCGTGTGATCGGCTCCACCGACAAGAACGGCGCCTACCCCTCCACCGATCCCCAAACTCCCGAGAATTTCGCCGCCACCCTCTACGAGTCCCTCGGCATCCCCAGGGAGGCCCACTGGCAGGACGCCCAGGACCGCCCCAACTTCGTCTACCACGGCGATCCGATCCGCGGCCTGGCCTGAAAAACTGCCCCGCAAAAACTATCCCGCCGTCACCATCCGTTTTTCACGCAGGCTGCGGTTTGCCAGATGCGCCGCGTTGGCCGCGGTGATCCCGGCTTCCAGGGGGGCGCTGGGCTGCCTGCCGGCGCGCACGGCCTGCACCCAGTCGGTGAGGTGGAGCAATTCCCCGTCGGGCTGTTCGTAGAAGTCGGCGCCCCGCCTGCCCT
>DKBS01000174.1:4573-5200 GCA_002451275.1 Planctomycetaceae bacterium UBA6894
CCGCCGGGGTAGGTCAGCAGGGTCTGCACGCTGTCGGGTGTTTCCCAGACCCCCTCGGCATTGATGAAGGTCCCCACCGAGGCCGCGCCTACCGGGGTCTTCAGGCCCAAAAGCGCGTGCGCCACATCGATCCAGTGCACCATCAGATCGGTGAAGATGCCGCCGCCAAAATCCCAGAACCACCGCCAGTGCACCATCTTGTAGGGGTCGTACCCCTGCGCGGGGGCGCCGCCCACAAACGCCCGCCAATCGACCGAGTTCTCGGCGATGGCGGGAATGTCCTTCTTGAAGCGGGCCGAGTTGCGGTTCCAGCTCAAATGCACCTTGTGCACGCGGCCGATGGCGCCCGAGCGGATCAACTCGCCCGCCTGCAGGATGTGCGGCATGCTGCGCTGCTGCATGCCCACCTGGCAGATGCTTTTGGAGGCGGCCTGCGCATCCAAAAGCGCTTTCGCCTCGGCCGGATCATGCGTGAGCGGTTTCTCCGCGTACACATGCTTGCCGGCCTGGCAGGCGGCGATGGTCATGGGCGCGTGCCAGTGGTCGGGCGACCCGATCAGCACCGCGTCGATATCCTTGCGGTCGAGCAGCGCGCGGAAGTCTTTGGTCGCCGGGATGTCCGCCTTG
>DKBS01000174.1:5439-6232 GCA_002451275.1 Planctomycetaceae bacterium UBA6894
CGGGGGCGATGTCACGCAAATGCCCGCGGGTGACGGTCACCTGGTCCTCGCGGACATCGGCCAGCGCCACCAACTCCAGGCCCGGCACCTTCACCACGCTGCGCATGAGATGGCGCGACCGCCCGCCCGAGCCCAACACCGCCAAGCGGATGGTGTCCGCCGTGGAGGTGGCGCGGGCGACCGCAAGGCCCTGCACGGCGGCAAGGGTGGAGGTTGCCAGCATTTCGCGGCGGTCAAGGTGAGCCAATCGATTCAGCGCGGACATGGGGCCACTCCCGTTGGTTGGCCTCCAGGTTCCCCAATCGACGGCCAAAGGCAAGGGCCCGTGGCCGTTCGGCATTCCCCGCCCCCGGGCGGGATTTCCCTGCCGGCCGACCAGAGGATGCCGTTGGTGAGGAACCGACGGTAGTTGGCATCCTCCAGGCTCTTGTGGAGATGACCGCCGGTGAAGGTGAAAGACCTTCCACCTCCGGGCCTGTCATACGCCCAGGCGACGATGGCGGCATCCGCCTTAGGATCGTCCTTCGATTTCGGTTTCACGGTCCGAAGCAGCGGGGTAACCCCCTTCATCCCCTCGGTGAAGCGGATATTCCAGAGCCAGCCATCGTCGATGGTGAAGGGGCCGACGCCGTTGAACACGGGGTGGGCCGGGAATTCCCTGAAGGTCTCCACCCAGTGGGCCCGCTTGCCCTGCCCCTTTTTCCAGGCACCGCCGGCCCAGGCGACTGCCTTGCCGGTGAATGGGTCGGGATAATCCGCGGTCTGGTGAAGTTGGACCAACCCGCACCCCTTG
>DKBS01000025.1:0-2884 GCA_002451275.1 Planctomycetaceae bacterium UBA6894
AAGGAGGGGATGGCCCTGGCCACCGGCGAGGGGCCCGGGCTCGTTTTCCCGGTCCGCCCGCGCCAGGTGTACGACATCACCGGAGCCGGCGACATGGTGCTTGCGGTGCTGGGCCTGGCCATGGCCTCGGGAGCCGACTACGGACGCGCCATACGGCTGGCCAATGTGGCCGGCGGGCTGGAGGTGGAAAAGATCGGCGTCGCCCCGGTGAGCCGGCAGGAGATCCTGCAGGACCTCGCGCGCGCCGGACACGCCACGCGGCCGGGCAAGCAGGTGGCCTTGCCCGACTTGCTCTCGCAACTGGATGTGGTGCGCGCCGGGGGCACCCGGGTGGTCTTCACCAATGGCTGCTTCGACCTGTTGCACGCCGGGCATGTGCAGTACCTGGCCGAGGCGCGCGCCCAGGGCGACCTGCTGGTGGTCGGCCTCAACAGCGACGCCAGCGTGGCGCGCCTGAAGGGTCCTACCCGGCCGGTGAACCCGCAGGAGGCGCGCGGCGCCGTGCTTGCCGGGCTGGAGAGTGTTGATTTCGTGGTGGTTTTCCATGAGCAGACCCCCCTTGAGCTGATCCGGGCCATACGCCCGGATGTGCTGGTGAAGGGCTCGGACTACAGCCGTGACACGGTGGTGGGCGCCGACCTCGTCGAGTCGTGGGGTGGCCGGGTGCATCTGGCGGATTTGAAGCAAGGGTATTCCTCGACCCGATTGATCAACCGCATGGAGGCAGCGTGAGCCACGCCAACCGGTCTGAAAGTCTTGCCGTGTTCATTCCCGGCTGGGTGGGGGATGCCGTCATGGCCACCCCCGCCCTGATGGCCCTGCGCGCGGCACATCCCGGTTGGCGCATGGTGGGTGTGGGAAAACCCGGGCCGATGGCCGTGCTCGATGGCCTGGACCTGTTTGACGGGCAGGTGGTTTGCGCCGGCAAGGGCTGGGACAAGGGAACCCTGCAGATCGCGGACCAGGTTCGGCCCTGGAAGATTCGCAAGGCCGTGCTGCTTTCCAACAGCTTTCGCACCGCCCTCTCGGCCTGGTTGGGCGGTTGCAAGGAACGGGTCGGCCTGGCTATGCACGGCCGCAGTCCCCTGCTGACGAAGCGTTTGACACCCACCTTGGACGACGAGGGCAAGCGTGCGGTCCATCCGGCATTGCTCGAATACAACCGCATCGCGGTGGCCTCGGGGGCCGAGGAGCCGGGCAAACGGCTGCGTCTGGCCACCCGGCCTGCCGATGATGCCGCCGCCTCCCAGGTGTGGGGTCTATTGGGTTTTGGCGACCGGCCGGTGGTGGTGTTGAATCCGGGAGCCGCGTTCGGCCAGGCGAAGTTCTGGCCGCGGGCCCATTTTGTCGAACTGGCGGGCCGCCTGGCCGATCAGGGATTCGGTGTGCTGGTGCTGTGCGGCCCCGCCGAGGCTCAACTGGCCCAAGCCATCGCAAGCGATGCGGACAACCCCCAGGTGCAGGCGCTGGCCCATCCCCGCGGACCCGATCTCAGCTTGGGCCTGAGCAAGGCCTGCGTGAAGCGGGCCTGCCTGCTGGTCACCACCGACAGCGGGCCCCGGCATTTCGCGCAGGCTTTCGATGTGCCCGTGGTCACGCTCTTCGGACCAACCCACATCGGCTGGACCGAGACTTGGCATCCGCGCGCGATCCATTTGCAAAAGCAGGTCGATTGCGGCCCGTGCCAGCAGCGTGTGTGTCCCCGTGGACACCATCGCTGCATGAACGAGCTCACCGTGGAGGAGGTCCAACGGGCCTGCCAAACCATCCTGGGCATTCACGGTGGCCATGCCTTGCCCATGGCAAGGAGTGCCGGATGACCCTCTTCCTTCTTCTGGCCGGGTTGGCCCTTGCACTGGGCGGGTGGATTCTCACCCGTCGCCGGAAGCCGGTGGCCCGGTTGGTGGCGCACCCGCTGTGGCGGGCCCGCCTCAGCGCCTGGAATCTCACCGATCCGGACCGGTTGACCGCCCTGGCTGGTGTGCGTGTCACCGGGCACCGGGACCGCCATGTCCGCCGCACCCACCTGGGACCGACCGGTGCCATGGATGGGCCGTGCGCCTTTTTGAAGATTGAAACCCGCGTGAAATGGGGCCAGAGGTGGAAAGCCTGGCGGGACGGCCTGGGTTTTGTGTCGCTGTCCCAGCGCGAGGCCCGCCTGCTCAACAGCCTGGAGCGGGAGCAACTGCCCGGACCCGGCTGGATCGCGTTCGGCCGTGACAGCCGTGGCCGTCATTTCCTGCTGGTGGCCGAGAAACAGGCCACCGCTGATCTGGGGATGTTCCTTTCTGAGGAAATGAACCCCTGGCGCCGCCGTCGCGCCGCCATCAAGCTGGGCCGCTCCATGGCCCGCCTGCACGCTGCCGGGTTCTGCCACCAGGATCTTTACGCGAAGCATATCCTGGTGGATGTCGATACCGGCGAGCCCACCCTGCTTGACTGGCAGCGGTCCAGACGGGTGGTGGAATTGAGCCGGGATGGCCGCCTGGGCGATCTGGCCGCGCTACACGCCACGGTGGATGAGGCTTTGGCCAATTCCCATGAAAGGCAACTGCTGCTGCGCGCCTACCTGCGGGAAGCGCGGCGTCGCGCGGGTTGCCTCTGGGGCGGCTTCGCGATGCGAAGGGGTGAATCCTACGACCCGGGTGAATTCACCCGTGAGGAGCGCAAATGGCTGTTGCGCCCTGACCTGGAGGCCAATGCCGCCGACCTGGTCTTCGCGAAGGCCACCCGTCTGCTCAAGCGGCGCCATGTGCGTGAAAAGCGGCTTGGTTCCGGCCGCGCCGACGGACTCAATTGGATTCCGCTGGTCGGCGAGGAGATGATGGTGACCTCGTCCTGGCCACCCGAGCACAGCACAGCGGGCAAGCCGCAGCGCGACCGG
>DKBS01000025.1:3204-16854 GCA_002451275.1 Planctomycetaceae bacterium UBA6894
CGGCTGGACGAGGACCGCGAGGCTTTCATCCGCGGCCGCATGGAGCGAGCCGCCGGAGCCGATGCGCCCCTGTGGCATTCCGAGGAATGCCGGGAGGCGGGCCTGTACCACCAACTGGAAAAGCATGCCGTTCCCGGGCCGCGGGTTCTGGCCGTTGGCCGAAGCAATGTTGGGTCCGGGCGCAGCGCCACTTTTGTGATGGTGGAGCCTGCCGCGCATTCAGTTCCCCTGCTGCGTTGGCTGAAAAGTAATTCGGCCGCGAAAAACCGAATAGCGGTCGTTATGGCGGATATCGGGCGGGTTTTGGCACGCGTGCATGGGGCCCGGTGTCTCCTCACCGATGGCGCCAACTCCTTTGCCGCCCTGGAGGTTGGATACACCGATCCCGAGACCAGCCCCCCCTCCGGTCGCGGTGGGGTGGTTCTGGCACCGGGTGGCGCGAACCGGTCGGCCTGGAGTTGGTTGTGCCGGGGCCGCGACCTGAACCGCCTGTGCCGCGAGCTGGCAACCGTGGGCGTGAGGGCGGAACATCTGGCGGCTTTGCGCAGGGCGCACGCCCAGGAATTGGCGGAAACCCGCCGCGCCGGCGAAAACGGGTCGGTGATCGATCCATCGGGAGGGGGATTGATGGAAAATGAAGACACCGCGGGTACAACCGCAAGGTTCCGCAGCCTGCCCAGGCCTCGTCAAGGCTGGTGGAAGGCGTGGACCCAGGGCACCCTGCGCGGTGTTGAGCGCGCCGATTGGCCCCGCCTGGCGGGAACCGATTGGGCCGCCACCATCATGGATGCCAACCTGACCGACCGTTTCCACACCAAGCAGGGGCGAAGCATCGCCCGGTGGACACTGACCGACCCGCGCGACCAGCGGGACCTGGTTGTCTTTGTCAAGCGGCACCACAAGCTGCCGTGGCTCCACGGCCTGTTTGCCTGGCTGGCACCCGGTGGGAAGTGGTCCCCCGCCCTGCAGGAGTGGCAACATCTCGAATGGGCCCAGCGGCAGGGCGTTCCGGTGCCCGAGGTGGTGGCCGCGGCCGAATACCTCGGGCCGGGCACCCGTCTGTCGAGTGTGTTGGTCACCGAGGAATTGACCGGCATGCTGCCGCTGCATGAGGCCATTCCCCAGGCCGCGCGGGACTTGCCCGCCGACATCTTCCGTTCCCTGAAAAAGGGCCTGGCCTGGGAGATGGCCCGCCTTTCCAGGTTGCTGCATGACCGCCGCTGCTTCCACAAGGACCTGTATCTCTGCCACTTCTATGTGCGTGAAACCGACTTGCGCAACCCGCCGGCGGATTGGCGGGGCAGGGTGGTGATGATCGACCTGCATCGCCTGGCCCGGCACCGGTTCACCTACTGGATCTGGCAGGTGAAGGACCTGGCCCAGTTACTGTATTCCTCCGAGGTGGAGGGGGTGACGCCGCGGGACCGGCTGGAGTTTTGGCGGGCGTACCGCAGCCTGGGTGAAAACGCGAAATCCCTGCGACTGATCGGGGCGCTGGTGCGGGCGAAATACCGCCGGTACGCCGAACACAACCGCAAGCTGAAGCTGAAAAAGGGCCAAACGGCCCACCCGGCGCCCAGGCGGGAGACCGTGGACAAGGCCGCCTGAAATTGGTGTGAAGCGGAAGGGCCTGGAAAGTCGATAAGACACGGATCAAGGGAACATGGACCCGGGCCGGGAACCGGGCAACGACAGGGACCAGAGGCATGGACATAGCCTTCTGTTACGAGAGCGTGCTGCCGGAACGCGGTGGGTGCGAGATGTACATCGCCTCGCTGGCGCGTCGGCTGGCCCAGGACGGCCACACGCTGCATCTGTACGCCTCGCGGTGGGACGAGGCCAAGCTGCCCAAGGGCATGCGGTTCCACCGTGTGGCGGTCTCGAACTGGCCGCGGTCGCTCAGACCCTGGCGGTTCGGTTCGGCTGTCCTCAAGGCCCTAGAGGGCAAGGACCACGACGCGACCATCGGCTTCGACAAGACCTGGGGCTTGGACATTCTTTACCCGCAAGGTGGCTTGTATGCTGCCAGCGCGGAGCAGAACATCCGGAAAGAGCCGACGCAGGCCCGCCGCGACTTCATGCGGTTGGTGAAGAAATTCGACCTGGCGCACCAGAGTTTTCTGGCCATCGAGCGGAAACAGTACCTGGGGCAGCGCGGTTCCCTGGTGATTGCCATCAGCGAAATGGTGCGGGGCCACTTCCAGAAGTATTACGGCATCCGCGGGGAAGACCTGCGCGTGGTGCGCATCGCCACCAACCCGGACCGTTTCAGCGAGCAGGACCGCCCCTTGCGAAGGCACCAGGTGCGCGAGAGCCACGGTATCCGTCCCGAGGAGGTGGTCGCGCTGTTCTGCGGCATGAACTACCGCCTGAAGGGTTTGATTCCCCTGCTGCACGCGGTTGCCCTGCTGCCCAGGGAGCAGCCCTTCCGGCTGCTGGCTTGCGGCAGTTCCGACACCCGCGAGATGCGCGCTGTCGCACGCAAGCTGGGTGTGGAAGACCGGGTCGTTTTCGCGGGGTACTGCCCCGACATGCGGGACGGCTACTTTGCCGCCGACATGTTCGTGCATCCCACCTTCTACGACCCCTGTTCCCATGTGGTGCCCGAGGCGATGAGTTGCGGCCTGCCCGTGATCACCACCCGCTACAACGGCGCCAGCGAGCTGATGAGCCCGCCGCGCGAGGGATTCCTGATCGATGACCCGCACCAGCACCACGAGTTGGCGGCGGCCATCAGCCACTTCTTTGACCCGGCCAAGCGCCAGGTGTGCGGCCAAGCCGGGCGCAAGTCGGCCGGGCAGTGGACCTTCGAGCACCACTACCGCCAGATGCTGGATGTGTTCCACGAGGCGCGGGATCGCCGCCAGAAAGTCGCCTGATCCTCGCATCGTGTTCCCTTGCATAAAAAAAGCCCCGCCAAAACGGCGGGGCTTTTTGATGGGGGTGTGGCTGGATCAGCGACCAGGGCTTGTTTTGAATTCGGCGGCGGCCTCCTGAAACGCGACACCCTCGACAAACTCCCGTGCCTTGGCGGTGGCCCGCACTGTGTCAGTCCCCGGAGGAATCTCCGTCACCTCGACCGAGGCGACATAGGGACTGGAAGCATCCGTTCAACAGCCATCCTCAAACTGGATACGGCGCGCGGCGGCCACAGGCTTGCCATCGGAACCCAGGAACTCGACCTGGCCCTCAGGCCAGGCCTTTCCCATCGCCGTTCCGAACGGAATCGGCGAAAGGTTTTCGCCCCGCTGCCTGGAAAGCGTCAGTGTGACAAAAAGCGATCCGGTATCTGCAATTTCGCTGGTCAGGTCGCCCCGGACCGCGTCTCCTGGCTGAAGGAACGGCGCACTGCCGCAACCGGCCAGCAGGACGACCAACCAACCTGTCGCCAGATGTCGCATAGCTGGAGTCTCCTTCGGGGGTCAGTTGTTGTCGGGATTGACCTCGCCCTCATCGGGGCTGGCGTAGGAGTACCAGATTTCGTCGGTGATGCTACTGGCCAGGCTGCGCACGCTGCCATCGCCCATGGCGATGTTGATGGAGCTGCCGTAGCCCTGTTCCTTGAACGGGTGGGCGTTGTCCACCGCGGGCCCGAATTCGGGTTTGCGGTGGCAGCGGCAGCGCCAGGGCTTGTTGGAGGGCGGGTACGGATAGGCCGCGCTGGCCGCGACGGGGTTGGGGTTGTTCACCCAGATGGAACGCGCCCAGTAGGGGGCGTTGATCAAGTGGGCCTGCAGGGTGGACCAGGGTACCCCGGAATCCAGCGCACCCCAAATCCATTGCTTGCCTTTCAGGGGCACCGGATCGGTGGCCAGGCCGGGTTGCACGCCGTAGCCCCACAGCAACGCGCCCGAGCGGGGAAGGCCGGAGGGGCGCTTGCAGAAGGCGTAGTGCTCGGCCACGATCAGCGTGTTCGAGGTGCCATCCGAAAGGGTGCTGTTCAGAGGGGTGGCCATGTCGCCGAACACCAGCCAGTTGGCGGCGTAGCTGGTCATGCCCCAGGTGGTGCCACCGGTCGCCCAGGACGGGATGGGATTGGCGGTGGGCAGGGTGGCCGAGTTGCTGCCGTACCACATCTCCATGGCGGGGAGCAGTTCGAAGGTGCCGGAGCCCAGCGTGGGATCGTTGGGTGCCTGCAGGATCTTCAGCTTGGCGGAGCGCGAGGCGTTCACGCCCTGCTTGAACAGGTTGTCCTGCTCGATGTAGGGCAGCAGGTTGTACCAGAAGGATCCGGCCTCGGTGGATCCGTACTGGCCGAACATCATGGGCATTTTGCCCGTGGTAGTGTCGGCATTGGCCACCGCCAGGGCGATCTGCTTGAGGTTGTTCTTCGATTGGGCGGAGTTTGCCGCGCTGCGCACCTTCTGCACTGCGGGGACCAAAAGGCCCACCAGCACGGCAATGATGGCGATGACGACCAGCAATTCAATCAGCGTGAAGGCGCGACGGATCGGCCTGTGGTTGGAACGGATCATGCGATGGGTCTCGGTTCTGGATGTTGGACAAGTCGATTTGGTGGCAACCCCGGGGGGGCCTACCTGCCAGAAGGAAGCTGGATGGGTGTGTCGCGTGGGGAGGTTGACCTGACGGAACCCGAATCTCGGGGCTGGGAAAGGTCTAATCACGCGGGCAGCGAAGCGGACACGCCGTTCAGAGGGCGCGCACTCACGTGAAGCCGGGTCGGTCGACCCGGGGCTCGATGGTCCAGGCTGTGTTGAATGACGACACGGATGTCGACCCTGAACCGATGGAAATCATGCGCCGCGAATCTTCTTGGCGATCTTAGCCAAGAGAGCCAGCTTGGCCTGGGCCATTTTCTGGCTGGCAAGCGGGCTAGAGGAAAATGTAGCAAATCCGCAATCGGGTGTCAGTAACAGTCGTTCGGCGCCAAACCAGGCCAGGGCTTGCTCCACCCGCTTGGTGACCAGGTCCTCGCGCTCCAGGATGTCCAGTTTGGGATTCACCAGGCCAAGCCCCAGCCGCAAACTGGCGGGCAGGTCACGCAAGACTTCCATCTCGCCGGCCCTAGGAGTGGCCAATTCCAGAAACAGCGTCCCCACCGGTGCTTGGGAAAGGATGGGCAACAGCGGACGGTAGTCCCCGGCCAGGGCCACCGTCTCATCCTTGCTCCAGTTGCCACGGCACACATGCAGGCCCAATCGGGCCCTGGGCAGTCCCTCGGTGGTTTTCTTCCACAGGTGTAGCGCCAGCGCCAGTTCGGTTTCAGGGTCCTTGCGCTCGGCCAGGGCGCCGCACATGAAACTGCGGCCGCCGCGGGCCTGGCCGAAGACCACCTCGGTCAGAACCGGTTCATCCAGTTGCACCAAGGCCGCCCCCTCGGCCAGCAGGTGCAAAATCTCATCCCGCAGCACCTGCACCACTTCCTCGGCGAGGGCCTCCCGCGTGGGGTGGTGCTTTTCCGCCAGGCAATCCAGAAAAAGGGTGCGGCTGAGCAGGTAGGGACCGGGCAGGGCCACCTTCACCGGCAATTTGCTGCAGGCCTTGGCGCGTCTCAATTCCTCGACAGCCAGAACCCGGTCGCGGACCAGGGGGGCCAGGGCAACCGGATGCCGCGTTCCCGGGGGCACATCCAGGGCTTCCAGTTCCCGTTTGAATTTGGCGGGGTCTTCCACCAGGGGGACCAGGTCGGTAACCGGCACCAACCGGCAGGAACCCAAGCGGGCACCCACAAAGGCCGCGTAATTCTCGCGCGCCTGTTCGCCGTCGGTGATCAGGTCCACCCCCGCGGCTTCCTGGCAGCCCACCGCCAGCCGGGTGGCGTCCATCACCGCCTCGTCGAAATGTTCCCCGCCGGGGCCACCGTCCAGCTTGCAGGACTGCAGGTGCAGTAGCCAACCCGGCCGTGGCCAGCTGCCAATGCCCATCACCGCCAAAGGCGGCAGGGGTCTGGCGGGAGGGATCGGGCCGGGCACTCCCAATCGCGGGCCCGGTTTCACCTGGCCAAGATCCACCGCCACGGGCGTGGCCGGCGCGGAGGAAGCCTTGGCGGGGTCAAATGTTCCCTTGCTGACCAGGTAGCTCACGCCCTGTTCCATGCGCACACACGAAACCAGAGTGTTGCCGGTCAGTCGTGACCAACTGGGCAGATCCTCCTCCACCGATCTTTCGCGGGAAATCAGCTCCAGCAGGCTGCCGGGGTCGAGAGGGCCCAGATGCTGCCGGATGAGCAGCAATAGCCCATTGCCGCAATCCAAGTCACCCCCGTTAAAACGGCTGTGGGCGACATGGGGGTGGCTTGGTTTCCAGGGAAGATCCGACGCCATGGCGTCGACTCCTTAGGTCCTTGAGGTGGTGGTCCGCGGCCGCATGGTTTGGGGAATGGGGGCTTAGGGAATCAGTAACTCACGCTGGAAACGCCACCCGCCATGAATTCCACCAGCTTGGCCCCGCCGGCGATCACGGCGCCGGGAATCAGTTGGGCCTCGTCCAGGCTCCGTTTTTTGAAGCAGGGCGAGCAAACCAGGATCTTGCCGCCGTTTTCGGTGAACTGCTGGATCAGGTCGGCAAGGGGGGCGAAGCCCGATTCGTGGATCTTGCCGGCTTCCCCCCGAATCGCCAGCCGCACAGCCTCGACACTCAAAAACACCAGCGTTTCCCGGTCGCTGCCCAGGGCGGCGTTGGCCACCACAAAGGCCACGGTGGCGCGGTCCGGATTGTCGTGGCTGCTGGTCAGGGTGACGACGAAACGGTTGGCGTTGGCAGACATGGGGGCTCCTGGAGGGCTCACACGGTAAAGACGGATCAGTCATCCCGGCGACTAATCCAGTATGCCGGATGCGCCGCATGGATCAATTGGTGCCCGGTCACCCCGCACCAGGCCGGAATGTCCTCCGGGGCGCTGGGATCCCTGGCGGTCAATTTAAGGATTTCCCCCGGTGACAGCGCGCGCATCTTGCCCCGCAAGGGAAGGAGGAGGTCGCCGCAGCCGAGGTCCCCGGCGTCCCAGTCCGAATGGTGGGTGGGTTCCGTGTCCAGCCGGGCACCCACAGCGGCCGGAGTCTGTTTTTCCGCGGGGCCCACAAACCGGCAGGCAGGCTCGTCCGCGGAAACCTGCTCCCATGCGGCCCGGTAACAGTGGCGGCGGCGGATGTAGGCATCGAGATTTTGCCGGAGGGTGGCGGAGTCCAGACGAAGCGAAACGGCCAGGCAGGAAGTGCAACGGGGGGGCACGGCGCCCGCACCGGCCCGGCTGTGCAGAAGTTCATGGCCGCACAGCGGTTTTGAGCACCCCGCGCAACGGGCCGGGATTTGTTGCTCCAGCCAGTTCAGGAGCAGCGCGGGGCTTTCTTTGCCATCCGGCTCTTCGGCCGATTCGGAAAAATTGTCGGGGAATCGCGCGTGCATGGGTTGTTTGCGGTGCGCCGCATTCCTAAGCCATCAGGGCCCACTCGGGATTTCCGGCGTCATCACTTAGCGCCTGTCATCCCGGTTCAAATGTAACAGGAAAGCGCCCATGTCCATCCACACCCACCCGCAAGCAGGGGAGAAACCCACCCCCCGGTTACCCCTGCAACTTGTCAATGCGGCAACCGCGCGGTTTGAGTGCACCTACGGTCGCGGGTGCGAAGGGGTGTGCTGCAGCAACAGCACCCCGCCGGTGGATCCAGGCAAACAGTCCCTCATCAATGGCATCCTCCCACGGGTTTTGCCACTCCTGCGACCCGGTGCCCGGGCTCTGGTTGAGGGGGTGGGCTACATCGACCCCGACGAAGTCCATGAAGGAAACCCATCCATCCGGGTCGAGTCCGAATGGTGCGTCTTTTTCAACAAGGGTTGCGTGCTGCACCAACTGGGCATGGAACATGGTGATTCTACTATATATAAACCTGTAGCTTGCTATTTATTTCCGATAGATCGTGACTCCCACGGGCGCTGGTATATCCGCCAGCACGGGGTGGATGAGGAGCAATGGACTGAATTGTTCTGTCTGGCTGGAACCCCTGATCTGCCCCTGGCTGTGGATACCCTTGGATTTGAGATGGAAATGGCGGCCCGGGAGGATGCCCGGCAGAGGTTGGAAGAGGCTGAAAAAGGCCCGGTTTCCGAAGTCTGACCAGGCTTTGGATAGGCCCGGTTTTCGCTTGACACCCAAAACCCTGCATTTAGCATTTGGTTAGGGAATTGGCTGATGTTCCGGTATTATCGTTTTATCATTTGAATTTTTGGATAACCAAGCCCCAACGGGGCCCCGATGGGGAGAGATGCATGTCTGGCCAACCGCGCAAGCGCCGACTGGAAGTGGAAGATGCCGGCGACGTGACCGTCGTCAACTTCGTGGACAAGAAGATCCTCGAGGAGCAAAGCATCCAAACCATCGGTGATCAGCTTTTCGAACTGGTCGATGGCGAGGGCCGAAAGAAGCTGGTCCTGAATTTCAGTAATGTCGAGTACCTTTCCAGCGCCGCCCTGGGAAAAATCATCGCCCTGAACAACCGCGTGAAGAAGGCTGGTGGCAAGCTGGCCCTGTGCAAGATCAAGCCTGACATCAAGGACGTTTTCGTCATCACCAAGCTCGACAAGATCATCAAGATCGTCGATGACGAGCAGACTGCCATCCAGTCGGTTTCCTGAGCCTCTGGCGATCGTGGTTGGGTAACTGGGACAAGGCTATTTCTTGACCTGCTTCCCCGCTCCAGCCCCCTCCCATGGGGGCCTACATTTTTTAGGGCGATACCAAGAACCGCGGGCCATTCTGGCCCCGTCAAAGCGCGGTGCACATGAGCGAAAAGGCTCCCCACCCTGAACCGGTGGGCAAGGATGTGGTGAAGCTGCCCAGCAGTCCGGGTCATGCCCGGGAGCTGCAGGACCGTATTGAGGCCCTGCTTGTTCAGACAATCGCCACCGATCGCGACCGTTTCTGCGTGCGCCTGGCGCTGGAAGAAGCTCTGGTCAACGCGATCAAGCATGGCAACCAGATGGACCCCGGTAAATCCGTGACCGTGCGGTTCCAGGTTTTCAAGGATCACGCCGAGTTCCACATCACAGACGAGGGGCCCGGCTTCGACCCCGACGATCTGCCCGATCCCACGGACATCGAGAATCTCGAACGGCCCTGCGGCCGTGGAGTCATGCTGATCCGCCATTACATGCATGAGGTCGAGTATTTTGCCCCCGGCAACGCGGTGCTGATGCGCCGGTTTTTCCAAAAGGCTCCTTGAGCGCGTCCTGACGCGACCCAATTCCCATGACCACGCCGATGATGCGGCAGTACCGGGAGGCCAAAGACAGCCACCCGGGCATGCTTCTTTTTTTTCGCATGGGTGACTTTTACGAGTTGTTTGAGGATGACGCGGTCCAGGCGGCCTCCCTCCTGCAACTCACCCTCACCAGTCGGGACGGGTCGATGCCCATGGCGGGTTTCCCGCACATGCAGCTCGATACCTACCTCCGCCGCCTTCTGCAGGCGGGGCTGCGCGTCGCGGTCTGCGAGCAGGTGGAGGATGCGGCCCAGGCTAAGGGCCTGGTTCGCCGCGAGGTGACCCGCGTGGTCACGCCCGGCACGCTGACCGAAGACGATCTCCTCGAGCCGCGTTCCAGCAACCGTCTGCTGGCCCTGGCTCCGGCTTCAGGGGGCAGGGTGGGCCTGGCTTGGGTGGATGTCGCCCAGGGGACCATCCGACTGGCGGAAATGGACAGGGCTGGCGCAATCGACCTGATCGGCCTGCTTGATCCCGCCGAGGTGCTGGTACCCGATAATGCGGCCGGTCGAACCGAGGCGCTCGCCCTGGGGGTGCGGGACGACCGGCTCACCCGCCGGCCGGACTGGCAGTTTGAACGCGAGGCGGCCCGGCAGGCGTTGCGGGAACGGTTTAGCGTGACCACTGTCGCCGGCTTCGGTGTGGAGGAAGACTCGGTGGGGGTCACCGGGGCGGGCGCCTTGGTTGCCTACCTGCGGGAGACGCTTCCAGCCGGTCAGGCCCATCTCGAACTGAAACCCTACGAGACGGGTGAACTGGTCCGCATGGACGAGGCCGTCGCGCGGGGCCTGGAACTGGTGCGAGCCGGCACTCGTGAGGGAAGGGAAGGGTCGTTGTGGGAGGCCATCGACCGCACCCGCACGGCCATGGGCGCGCGCCTGACGCGTGACTGGTTGCTGGCACCCCTCGCCGGTCGTGGCGCTGTTTCCGCCCGGCATGACGCGGTGGAAGCTTTGCTGGCGGATGATGGCGCACGCGAATCCCTGCGCTCGCGATTGAAGGAGATCGGTGACCTGGAGCGGGTGGCCGCCCGCGCTGGATCACTGCGCGCCAGCCCGCGCGATCTGGCTGCGGTCCGCCGGGCGCTGACGCTGGCGCCCGAGGTGCTGTCGATTCTGGCCGTCGAGGGGTTGGCTGGCTCGCTTGCTCCGCAGGCTGGCCGTATCGACACCTGCCCTGAACTGGCGGAATTGCTCAGTCTGGGCCTGGCGGATGACCCACCCGCCCAGCCGGGGGAGGGCTTGGTGATCCGTCCCGGATTCGACCCGGAGATCGATGAGCTGCGAGCCGCGCGGGAAGGCGGCAAGGAGTGGCTTGCCCGTTACCAGGCGTCCGAGATTACCCGCACCGGGATCCCCAGCCTGAAGGTGGGATACAACTCCGTTTTCGGTTATTTCATCGAGATCACCCACGCCAACACCGGCAAGGTGCCGCCCGATTACCATCGCCGTCAAACCCTCAAGAACGCCGAACGCTATATCACCCCTGAACTGAAAAACCACGAGGAAAAAGTCCTGGGCGCCGAGGAGCGCATCAAGGCCCGCGAGTTGGAGTTGTTCGGGCAGATGCGCCAGATGGCCTTGAACCACGCCGCCCGTCTGCGCAACACCGCCGGGGCCCTGGCGGAACTGGACGCGCTGGCGGGTTTCGCCGAGTTTTCCCGCGAGCGCGGCTGTGTGCGGCCAGAACTGCTGTCGGAGGATTGTCCATCAATCCTGGAGGTCACCGAGGGGCGCCATCCGGTGCTGGAGGGGCTGTTGCCCGGCGGAACCCTGGTGCCCAACGACCTTCGCCTGGGACCCGATCACGGCATGCTGCTGCTGATCACCGGGCCGAATATGGGTGGTAAAAGTGTTTATTTGCGCCAGGCCGGCCTGATGGTGGTCCTGGCGCAGGCCGGCTGCTTTGTTCCCGCCAAATCCTGCCGGTTGGCGCTGGTGGACCGTGTCTTCACGCGCATCGGCGCCGGGGACGATCTCAACCGCGCCAGAAGCACCTTCATGGCCGAGATGATCGAGACGGCATCCATCCTGAACGGCGCCACCGCCCGTTCCCTTGTCCTGCTCGATGAGATCGGCCGGGGCACCAGCACCTACGACGGGGTGAGTTTGGCTTGGGCCATTTGCGAGGACCTGCACGAACGCGTGGGTTGCCGTACCCTGTGCGCCACGCACTACCACGAGTTGGCCCAGTTGGCGGAGCGCATGCCGCGCGCCCGCGCCCTGCGTGTGGAGGTGCGGGAAACCGCCAAGGAGGTCCTGTTCCTGTACCGCATGCAGCCTGGCAGCACTGACAAAAGCTACGGGATCCATGTGGCGGCCCGCGCCGGGGTTCCTCAGGCGGTGGTCAGCCGGGCCCGGGTGCTGCTGGAGGAATTGGAAAGGGCCTACCGGTCCGGAAATCAGGCCGGCCCGTCCGGAAAGGCGGTCCCAGCCGAACCGCCCCAGACTGTCATCCGCAATCCCAGGCTGATCCAGTCCAGCCTGTTCGCCAACACCGAGGATCCGGTGCTGGAGGAACTCCGGGCCCTGGACCTTTCCAGGGTCAGTCCGGCCGAGGCTTTGGAGTTGCTTGCACGCTGGCGGCGGGAGTTGGGTGGCAAATAGATTACGGCCCCTTTGGTGATCCATAGCCGTCCTTCTGTTTCGGGCTTTTGGCAGGTTGGATAGACTAAGTTTTGGTATAATTGCTTGCGGATTTGCCCCGCCTTTAGATGTTGATCCATCCCCGCCATGCCCGAATTGCCCCCCGGTGATACGGAAATCCAACTGAGTCTGCTCATTGAGCGGGCGAACCAGGGAGACCCATCCGCGCGTGACGAGTTGATGGTCCACGCCTGTGAGCGCCTGCGCCGGCTCACCCGGAAGATGTTCCACGGCTATCCTGCGCTGAGGCGTTGGGAGGAAACCGACGATGTCTTCCAGAATGCCATGTTGCGGCTGCATCGGGCCCTGGGAGCCATGCGCATCGGCTCGGCTCGCCATTTTTTCAATTTGGCGGCCCAGCAAATTCGCTGGGAATTGCTCGACTTGGCCAAACACCACTTCGGCCCCACCTGCGCGGGTGCCAATCATCATTCTGACGGGGTAGCCCCTGAGGAAAACGGTGGAAAACTGCACAGCCGGGCCGAGGAACCGGAAGACCTGACGGACTGGGTGGAGTTCCACGCCCGGGTGGAAAAATTGCCCGAGGATGAACGCGAGGCAGTCAACCTTATTTTCTACGAGGGGCTGGGTCAAACCGAGGCCGCGTCCCTTTTGGGCGTTTCCGTTCGTACTTTAAAAAGGCGCTGGCAAAGCGCCCGGTTCCACTTGTACGAGGCGGTTCATCATGAGCGGGAGCAATCTGACACCAGCCGAGCATGAGGCCATTGCCGAGTTGTTGCTCACGGCCGAGGAAATGCTGGAACGAGGGGAGGAGCCCTCTCCCGTGGAATTGTGCCATCGCCAACCGCGTTTGCTTGTGGAATTCACTCGGAAGTGGGCAGCGTTGCGGGCGACCCAGTGGCTGAACCGGCCCCTGGATTCCAAACCCAACCTGGGGCCCGTCCCCGCGGGACCTGATTGGCTGCAGGCGAACCGCGTTCTTGCCGGACGGTACCGGTTGGAACGGATCCTGGGCGAGGGGGGCCACGGCCAGGTGTGGCGCGCCTGGGACAATCAACTCGGCCGGGCCGTCGCGCTGAAGGTTCCCAAGGCCGTTGGTGAAAAGGCCGACAAGGCAACGCTTGCCGAGGCTCGCCGTATCGCCGGTTTGAAACATCCCGGGATCGTGCAGGTGCACGACATCGGGCAGGACGGGGATATTCGCTTCCTTGTCACCGATCTGGTGGAGGGTGGCAGTCTGGCGGACATGCCGGCCACGAAAGGCTACTCCACCCGTCAGGTGCTGGGGTGGCTGGCGGAGGTTGCCGACGCGCTTGATTATGCCCACCGGATGGGCGTTGTTCACCGCGACATCAAGCCGGCAAACATTTTGCTTGACCACCATGGCCGGGCCCTTCTGGCCGATTTCGGCATTTCCCGGTCCCCCTCCGATCAGGCGGGGATTCCGGGCAACACCTCGTTTTCCGGCACCCTGCGTTACATGGCACCGGAACAGGTCCTGGGCCTGGCCGTGACCCCGCAGGCGGATATACATGCCCTGGGTGTGGTGCTCCACGAATTGCTCACGGGTAACTTGCCCTATTCCCCTGCGGCGAATGCTGATCCGGCGGTGCTACGCTCCGAGATTGTGGCTGGGACCCGGAACCTTGCGGAGGACCTGCCCGCCCAGGTGCAGGCGATCTGTTCCAGGGCCTTGCAGGTGGAACCGACGAGGCGTCAAGCCAGCGCCGCGGAATTCGCCCGGAAACTCCGGGCCTGCCAGAAGGACAAGGCTGGCCGGGGCAAGGTGACGGCAATGGTGGGAATGCTGGGCCTTCTGGGGCTAG
>DKBS01000198.1 GCA_002451275.1 Planctomycetaceae bacterium UBA6894
CAGCGCCGCCACCAGAAGCTGGTCGAGGAATCCCCCGCCCCCAACCTCCCCGAAGAGGTGCGCGACGAGTTGTGCGCCTCCGCGGTGCGCCTGGTGAAGGCCGCCGGCTACTACTCCGCCGGCACCTGCGAGTTCCTGGTCGACAAGAACAACCGCTTCTACTTCATCGAGGTCAACGCCCGCATCCAGGTGGAGCACCCGGTCAGCGAGCTGGTCACCGGCATCGACCTCATCCAGCAGCAGATCCGCGTGGCCGCCGGCGAGAAGCTGGCCTTCACGCAGGACCAGATCAGGCACCAGGGCTCCGCCATCGAGGTGCGCATCAACGCCGAGGATCCCGCCGCCGGCTTCCGCCCCTCCCCCGGCCTCATCACCAAATGGCAGGCCCCCGGCGGCCCCGGCGTGCGGCTCGACACCCACGCCTCCGCCGGCTACAAGGTCCCCCCCACCTACGACTCGCTCGTGGCCAAGCTCCTGGTCCACCGCGCCACCCGCGCCGAGGCCATCGCCGCCATGCGCCGCGCCCTGGCTGAGTTCCAGGTCGAGGGCATCAAGACCACTATCCCCATCCTGCGCGACCTCATGGCCGACAAGGCCTTCCAGGCCGGCAAGGTCGACACCACCTACATCGAGCGCGAGTACTACAAGAAAGAGGTCTGATAGACCTCTAAACCGCTCGCGCCCAAAGCCCCCCCGCCCCGCCCGAAAGACACCCCGCAAGCCCGCGGGGTTCGGATACCATCAGGCCTTCGGGCCAACAGCCGGCCCGTTCCCCGCGGAGCGAAAGCATGGTTCCCCTCCAACCCAAGCCGCCAGCCCTCGCCCGTTTCGTGGCCGACCTGGAGGCCCTACTCGCCACATCCCCCGGCGAGTCCGAAATCCTCGCCCACGGGCAAAAACTGCTCGCAAGCCTCATCGCCACCGACGACTGGCTTCCCCCGTCCGTCGCCGCTTGCCGCCACGATCGCTACCAGCAGTACCTGCTCCACCTCGACCCTGCAGCACGCTTCTCGATCGTCAGCTTTGTCTGGGGCCCCGGCCAATCCACACCCGTCCACAACCACACCGTCTGGGGCCTCGTCGGCGTCCTCCGCGGCGCCGAGGAAGTCCAGCCCTTCACCCGCCACCCCTCCGGCGCCCTCATCCCCGCCGGCCCGCCCGCACAAATGACCCCCGGCATGGTCGATTGCGTCTCACCCGCCCGCGGCGATATCCACGCCGTCCGCAATGCCCTCGCCGATGCCCCCTCCATCTCCATCCATGTCTACGGCGGCAACATCGGCGCCATCCGCCGCAGCGTTTTCCAACCCGATGGCTCCCAAAAGGAATTCATCTCCGGCTACAGCAACCCAGACCCAAAGTAACCCACCCCACCCACAGCGATTTGCCTTGTCCTCAGGGTTCAACCCCCCACAGCCACCTCGCCCATCCCCGTCAGCACCAGCCCCCGCCTTTGTCTTCTCTGGTGAGCCGGGTGCGGCAGCGCCCGGGCCGCTGGCGCTGACAAAAAACATTCCCCAACCCACCAAAATCTATGTCCTCGCCTGGCAAACCGCGCGCCCCAGCGCCCGCACCACTACCCCTGACAAAAACCCAACCCCCACCCACAGCGATTTGCCTTGTCCTCAGGCGTGCCGTGCGCGGCAGTGCACGGGTTCAACCTCCCCACAGCCACCTCGCCTAACCCAGTCAGCACCAGCACCAGCCCAAAATCCGCAACCACCAGTCACCAAAACCCCACCACAGTCACCCGCCCGCACCAGTACCCGTGCACTCCCGCGCACGGCTCGCCAAATGCCAAAACAATTCTCCCCCTCTCCATTCATTAAGAGGGGGCAGGGGGGTGAGGTCTTCTTCTGCCAAGGCGGCAAGGCAAGGTCTTCTTCTTGCCACTCTGTTTCCCGTCTGCGCCAGCGGCCCCGGCGCTCCCGCACCGGGCTCACCAAAGAAAAAACCCCGGCGGCTTTATATCTTCCTGGCCCAAGGCTCGTTTCCCGTCTGCGCCAGAACCCGTGCACTCCCGCGCACGGCTCGCCAAATGTCAAAACAAATCTCCCCCTCTCCATTCATGGAGAGGGGGCAGGGGGGTGAGGTCTTCTTCTGGCGGCAAGGCGGTGAGGTCTTCTTCTGGCAGTCGGTGCGGTAATTTCAGTTCCCAAAGACAAAAAATCCTCCGTGCCCAGCGCCCCTTCGTGGTGATCAATTCCCCTCAAATCCCAGGGCCTACGCACCAGGGCACCCATATTTTCACGCGAAAATTTTTCCAGATGGTTTGCCAACTGCTCTCTGAACATCGCTGTCTGGGCGTCAACAATCCAGGGGTAGTGGATTGGGAATGACGCCAGTCGCCAATGGTATAGGCCTCCATTGCTTGCCTCGCGCCACCTGACCCGATCCACGGCGGCCCGCGCCTGTCGATGCCTGGCATCGATGGTCCCGGCGTCTTGTCAGCCCTGCCGGATCTGTCGCCACGGTGGCGCCGGACCGTCGGCCCGGCTCAACCCCGCGGAGGCGTCGCTGATGTTCCCCATGGCTCTCAGAGCACTCCGCCCAACCGCGCGCCAACGGCGGGAGTCTGGCGCCAAGGGGCGCGCCCTTTCCGGATCCTTCCGTACCGGAAACCGCGCCCCCGATTCTGTGTTTCCCGAGGCGATCCGAACTGGTTCGGGTCTCTGGCATTCAGGTGGCGCGCCGCCCGCAAGGCGGTTCCCCGGTTGGGGCCCAACGCCCAACCACCCCCTGGTCCGCTCT
>DKBS01000067.1:0-130 GCA_002451275.1 Planctomycetaceae bacterium UBA6894
TCGATCATCGTGCCCACCATGTACTCCACGGTGATGCCCTTTTCCTTGAACACGGCTGCCGCGGTGTCGTGCACCACCTTGGCCTGCAACTCGAGTTCACGCTTGAACCCGACGAGCGGGATCATGATCT
>DKBS01000067.1:426-10378 GCA_002451275.1 Planctomycetaceae bacterium UBA6894
GCACCTCGCCGCCTTCCTTCTTCACGATGCAGGCGGCTTCCAGAATGGCCCGGGCCTGCATGGCGGTGATCTCCGGGAACACGATGCCCAGACGGCAACCACGGAAACCGAGCATGGGGTTGAACTCATGCAGGGCCTTGACGCGGTTGTGGATCTCGTCGATGGAAACGCCCAGTTCCTGGGCCATTTCCTTCTGTCCCTTCTCGTCGTGGGGCAGGAACTCATGCAGCGGCGGATCGAGGGTCCGGATGGTTACGGGGTGCCCCTTCATCGCGCGGAACAGCCCCGCGAAGTCCTCCCGCTGGAAGGGAAGCAACTTGGCCAGGGCGGCCTTGCGGGCCTCCGGGGTGGTGGCCAAGATCATCTCCCGCATCTCGCGGATGTGGTCGAAGAACATGTGCTCGGTTCGGCAGAGGCCAATGCCTTCCGCACCGAAGGCGATCGCCTGCTCCGCCTGGGAAGGGCTGTCTGCGTTGGTGCGGATGTTTAGCTTGCGAACCTTGTCGGCCCAGGTCATCAGCTTCTGGAATTGCTTGTAGACTTTCGACTTGCCGGGGGCCAGGGTCTTGTCGATGAGCACCTGCACCACCTCGGAGGGGCGGGTGTCCACCTTGCCCGCGATGACCTCGCCGGTGAAGCCATCGATGCTCAGCCAGTCGCCATCGCGGAGGACGTGTTCGCCCACCGAGAGGGTGCCTGCCTGATAGTCGATCTTCAGGGCTGAGCAACCGACCACGCACACCTTGCCCATTTGGCGGGAGACCAGGGCGGCATGGCTGGAGGCGCCGCCGAAGGCGGTGAGGATGCCTTCGGCCACCTGCATGCCGCGCAGGTCCTCGGGGCTGGTTTCGCGGCGCACCAGGATCACCCGGCCGTCCGGGCTACCCTTGTGGCTGTTGTGGAAGTGCTCCGCATCCTCGGCGAAGAACTTGATACGGCCACAGGCTGCGCCGGGACCGGCGTTAATGCCCTTTGCGAGCAGCTTGCCCTCGGCGACAGACTTGCGCTTCGCGTCGGGATCGAAAAGCGGCTGCAGCAGTTGGTTCAGGTCATCCGGCGGGATACGGTTGACCGAGATGGCTTCCTTCCAGTCGATCAGCTTCTCCTGGACCATATCCACCGCGAAGCGGATGGCGGCGAAGCCGGTACGCTTGCCGTTGCGGGTCTGGAGCATCCACAGCTTGCCGCGCTGGACGGTGAATTCGATGTCCTGCACATCGCGGTAGTGCTTCTCCAGCTTGAGGCGCACCTCGTCGAGCTGCTTGTAGACCGCGGGCATCTCGGTGGCGAGTTCCTCGATCTTCTTGGGGGTGCGGATGCCGGCCACCACATCCTCGCCCTGGGCGTTGGTGAGGTACTCGCCGTAGAAAACGTTTTCGCCGGTGGCGGGGTCGCGGGTGAAGGCGACGCCGGTGCAGCAGTCGTCACCCATGTTGCCGAACACCATCGAGCAGATGTTGGCGGCTGTGCCCCACTCGTGGGGGATGTTGTACTGGCGGCGGTAAACGATCGCGCGGTCGTTCATCCAGGAGCCGAACACCGCGCCGATGGCGCCGTACACCTGCTCGCGCGCGTCTTCGGGGAAATCGTGCCCAGTGCGGGTCTTCACTGCTTTCTTGAAGCGGTCAACCAGCACCTTCAGGTCGGCGACGGTCAGCTCGTTGTCGAGGGTCACGCCGCGCTCGTGCTTGAGGTCGTGCATGATCTTCTCGAAGGGATCCTCTTCCTTCTTGTCTTGGGGCTTCAAGCCCAGCACCACATCCCCGTACATCTGGATGAAACGGCGGTAGGTGTCCCAGGCGAAGCGCTCGTTGCCGGTCTTCTTGATCAGGCCGGCGAGGGTTTTCTCGTTGAGGCCGATGTTCAGCACGGTATCCATCATGCCGGGCATGGAGTCTCGGGCGCCGGAACGGCAGGAAACCAACAGGGGGTTTTCCGGATCGCCCAGCTTGGCGCCCATGGCGGCTTCGGTCTTCTTGATGTTCTCGTCCACCTGGGCCTTCAGTTCCGGGGGATACTGCTTGCCGTGGGCGTAGAAATACGTGCACACCTCGGTGGTGAGGGTGAAGCCGGCGGGTACGGGCAGGCCGATCTTGGTCATCTCAGCCAAGTTTGCACCCTTGCCACCCAGCAGGGTCTTCATACTGGCGTCGCCGTCAGCCTTGCCATCCCCAAAAAAATACACGTATTTGTGACTCATAACTGTCCCGCTCCGAGAAATGACCAAACAAAACCGCCGCCGTGCCCCGTCACTCCGGTGACTGGCAGCGGAAGCAAATCGAACAACATCGGTGCTTAATTTAGCAAAATCGACCGTTTTGGCCAGCAGGTGAGCCCTGAAACCCCCGTTTTGGTCTTTTCAAGTCCCCAAATCCAAGGTTTTATTGGCAAGTTTTATATTTTTATATATTTTTAAGTGTCCAGAAAATTACAAAGATATTTATTTGTGGTGTTGAGCATCCGGTGCAACACGCAAGGCGTAGTGCTGCAGGTCCCCGCCATGGTTTCGCAGGGATGTGCCGGTTCCGGTTCGAAGGCTCCGGAACCCGCTTCGTTGGTGGGGAGATTTCCCCATGTTCATCACTTCAAAGGGCAGGGCTGCTACTTACCTTCGCGTGGTTTGACCTCGAAGGTGGTACTGGTGGAGGCCAAACGACCGTCTTCCGTGTTGGCGGCCACGGTTGCGATGAACTGGCTGGCCGAGTCGGGCAATGCAAACTCAACAACACCCTCACCGGATGGCAGGACCCAAACGGGCTTCCAGAGCGGGGTTTCTGTGGAATCAGAAAGCCTGGAGGGATCGTTGCCTGGCAACCGGACATGGCTGTATTCCCGCACGATCTGCAGGGGGGGAATATCTTCCCCGGCAAGGGAGGGGAACAGGTGGGGGTCCTCAGCGACCCCTTGGGGCAACAACATGCGGTCGATGCCGCTGAGCTGGATTTCCCCAGCCAGGGATGCGGTACGGCCGGCACCCAGCAGGGCTGAGGGAGTGGAAAGGGGGCGTTCCACCTTCTCCAGGGCGGGTTTCTGGCCTCGGGTTGTGAGCCATTTCGCAGCGGTTTCCGCCCCACTTAGTGGAGCGGCCGAACCTTGGTTTTCAATTGGATTTTTTGGACGGCTGGAGGCCTTTTGGTTGGCCACCATCGGCGCGACTATCTGCTTTGCCTGGCCCAGAGCGCCCAACGCAACAGGTTCCGCCGGGCTGGTGGATTCCTTGCCGGCCCGGGAGAGCCATATCACGCTGCCCACCAGGACCAAGCAGGTGCCCAGGCTCAAGGCGAGCCGGGCAGGGGCGGATTGGCCCCTGGTCAACCAGAGCAGAATCGACATCAGCCCGGTGCCCAGCCCCAAGGTTCCCGCCACCAGGGTGAAGCGATGGCCCAGGCTTCCTTCGCCAAGACGGAGTTGGGCTTGAATAGCCGCCACTTTCTGGCCGGCCTCATCGAGTTGGACCATGGCCTGCTCGGCGTTCGCTCGCTGGCTGCGGAATCGCCCGTCAAAAACAGGAGCTAGGTCCCGGATTTTATTTTCCAACGCACCCTGCGAGGAAAGGGTGGCCTGTTGCCGGCCCAATCCGGAACTTACTAGGAAATCGGGAGCTTCCACCGGGTGGTCCGCCTGGAATTTGGCGGGGTCCTGCTCGGCGAACCGGCGCCAACCCTGGGTGCCCAGCAACAAGTCCATCGCTTTTTTGGCAAGGGGATTAGCTGTGAGGAGAAAATCGGCGTATTCCAGATCCTCCGGGTGCAGGACTTCCTCTCCCAGCAGGAAATGGGTGGGCATGGTTTGCGCGTTTTTTTCGTCCGCCAGGGTCACCACGGACTGGTCGACCACACTGGCAAGCAGAATGGCTCCGGTTGGATTGCCTTGTGCATCGCGCACCCTGGCTTTCAGCCGGACCTTGTCCCCTGGACTGAATGGGCCGGGTGGCTGGGATGTGCTCGAGCCTTCCTGTGTACCTTCCACCCGGATATCCACCTTCAGGTTGTCGGCAAGGGGCCTCCACAGCAGCCTTTCCGCCACCGGGGTCAGCTTGCCCCGTCCCGGTTTGTCCCGGCCTGCCGATTCCACGCGGAATGCGGTCAGCCGGCAAACCCCTCCGATGTGAGCAGGCGGGGCCAATTCCATCAGGCTCTCTTTGCCTGTTGCAAGGTAGGAGTCGAGCAGCCGGCCCCGGCAGTAAAGACCGACAAACCAATGCCCCTCCTCGCTGGCCCTGAGGCGCACAGGGACTTTTCCGCCTGTGGCCAGTTGTTCCCCTTCCACCCGCAAGGTGATTCCGCTGGTTTTCACGGTAGGCAACGCAATTTTGGTGCCCTTGGAAGGTCCCAGAAGCTCCAAAGAGTAGTCTGCGCCCGCTTTGGGGGTGAATTCAAACGATCCCATCCCCTGGTTGGCTCCAGGGTTTTCCAGGTCGTTCAGTGTCCGGATGGAATCCACCACGGTTTTACCGTTTTCCAGCAGCCTGGCTTCCAGATCGGTCGGTTTGCCCAAGCGGGTGCGGGCAGTGAAATACACCCGCGCGGGCAACCCCGCCACCAAGTCCCCGCTTTCAGGGAACAGGCCCACTTCAACCCGGTCTAGGACCAAAGGAACCGGTTTGACCATGGATTCCACAGTGCTCCCATCGGTGAAGGAAACGGTGAGGGAGGCCTCACCCCTGCCAATGTTGACGGCTGTTGGCAGCTTGATGCTGAAGGTCGCCTTCCCCTCGCCATTCAGGAGAGATTCCACCCAGTGGTTTTGATCGGGGGTCAGATTGCCATCGGCTCCGACGATCTTGTCGCCCAGCCGCAGTTGTGATTTGACGGCCTGTCCGGTGACGGGCTTCCCGTCCAGTGCGGAAGCACGAACCGAAACCTGAACGGTTTCCCCCGGGGCGTAGCCCCTCTTGGAGAAAGTGAGTTCCTTGTTCAGGACGGGCTTTCGATACACCTGCACCATAAACTTGCGCTCGGAGGGTGCAAACCGTCCATCGGCATCCTCCACACGCAGGGTGTATTCGCCGGGGGGCATGCCGCTTTCGAGCGGAATTTCCCCCGCGGCAATACCCCGCAAAGGCTTACCGGAGGGGCCGGTCAGGGGCCGGTTGGGTTCCTCCGGTCGGGCCATCAGGCCGTCGGAAACAAGGATCAAACGCTCCGTTTTATCCGGGAAAATCAGGCGTACGCGTACCTTCAACGGCCCTTGAGGGGGCTGCAAGGTTGCACGGTCCAGGGTGAGGGAGCGGAATCGAACGAATTCACCTGCTTGGTAGAGGCGCTTGTCTGTGCTGAGGTGTGTGGTCAGGGGGGACAGGCCGAACTGGATGCGTTCGGTCACTTCCGCAACCACCTGTGAGGAGTCCTTCCTGAGGGCTTTCGGGTCCGGGAAAGCGCGAACTTTCAGGACGGGATCCGTCCCGGGTCGAACCGGGGCGTCTGGTGGAAGCGAAATGCGATGGATCCCGTCCGCCTGGGGGACAACATCCAGGGCGATTGCCTGGTCCCCGTTCCCCGGGGCTTCGAGCGATGCCTCCAGCCGCATGGGGAGCCTTCGCCCGTTTGGGTCAATGGCTTGCGCCAGAAATTGAGTGGGGGCCCCTCCAATCACACCCCCGGGGCCGTTGACCACCACCCGCACCGGTTGGTTGTTGGCTTCCTCGCGGGCTTTGGCAACGGCTTGTGAGTATTCTCGAACCAGGTTTCGTTGCGATTGTTCAAGGGCCTCCAGATTGTCACGCGCCTGGTTGCCCGCCGCTTCCGCAGCAGCCAAGGCCGACCGGCCGGCTTCCATATTTCGCAGCGTGACCATGTCCTTCAGGAAACCGCCGGCTGCCAAAAGCAGCAGGGCAGCGGCCAAGGCGACCAAGACCTTTTCCACCGCCCAGCCTGAGCGGCTGTCACTCGGGCGTTTGTCGCCCCGGTCCATTTGGATGAAAGGAGGTGGGGAAAAGGTGATTTCAGGGTGAGGGGTGGTCAACGCCGCCCGCACCTTGCCGCGCAATTGCCCCGCTGTGTCGCGGAAGGATTGGCAGGGCCGGCAGACGGCCACATGGTTGGAAATCGCCGCCGCCTCGGCTGGCTCGAGCAACTCTTCCAGCCACTCGTGCATCAATTCCCGGCTGTTCCGGCAGTCCATGATTCTTCTCCAGCTTGCCGGCTTATCCCTCAGCCGGTCCCTCTGTGGGGGAATGCGGGGCCAAAATAGCCTTCACCCGCTGCAATGCGGATCGCATCTGTGTTTTCACGGTCCCTACAGGACGGCCTACGGAGGCAGCAATCTCCTCGTAGGTCATCTCGCCGGACTGGCGCAGCAGGAACACCTCGCGTTCCTCCTCGCGCAATTCGGCCACCGCCCTGCGCACGGCCTCCAGTTCCTCGCGTTCCTCCAGGGTTGAGCCGAAGCCGGTCTCCGGGGGTGCCGGAAAACTGACATTCTCAAGCATGGGGCGCGACTTGCGCTTCCAGGCGCTGCGACGAAGATCCCGGGCGGCGTTCATGCCCACCTGAAAAATCCAGGCCCGCGGATTGGCTACCCGGGGCATTTGCTCGCGGGCTCTCCAACAGCGCAAAAAAGCCTCCTGCGCCATGTCGATGGCGTCCTCGCGGGAGCGCAAAAGCAGGTTGAGGGTGCTGATCAGTTCATCCTTCATGGAGTTGAAGGTGTTGACCAGCAATTCATCCGTGTGGGCGCTGGACATTCCACCACCATGCGCAGCATTCCCCTCCTGCCCGGAGGGAGCAAGGGGCGCTGGCGTGGGTGGTTTGCCAGAATCCGAGCTCATGCCTTCCCCCTTGTAGGACGAGGCTCCCCAAACAGGAGATTGGCCTTTTTCAGTCCAGATTCATCCGATGGCGTTTTTTCTATGCCTTCCAGAACGGTTTGTTCATTATTTGCAAGCTGGCCAAAAGGTTGAAGATAAGTTACAGCAGTTTATTGATACGACAAGATAGCCACATCTGGCTAGCTGCCCCCTAGCATGGATAAGGGAATCTGCGTACACTGATTATTGTCGAGGGCTTAGATTTCCCGGGAGTGCAACGGTTTTCCAAGGAGTGGAAGCCTGCTGGCGGGATATTGGAGGCCTTGGCGAAGGTTTGGGGGAAACCCATGCAACTGCTTGAAGAAACCGTTCGGAATTTGATAGACCGCGGCCAAAAGACAGGCTTTGTCACTTTTGGTCAGGTCCATGAGGCCTTGGCTGAAAGCGATCATGATCCTGATCGCCTCGACCAAATCCTGTCTTCTCTGGAAGATGCCGGCATTTCGGTGATTGATGACAGGGATGATTGATAGTTATTGATAATTTTAGTTAATATTTACTGCGTCCGCTAGCGATTGTTCTGTTGGGCGGTCCGTTGGATTATTGGATCGATAAACCCAAACCGCCCTGCAATCGCTGCTGAACAGCACCTCGCCGCCTTGGCGCCTAAAGTCAGCATTTTCTCCAGCCTTGGCGATACCTCTGCCTTTCAACATTGCAATTATATACTTTGCTAAGACTTTTGGTCTGAAAAACTGAAATAAGGAAAACTGTGCCAGCCCCAGCCAGGCATGCCACTGGTATTCGGGGTCACAAATCAACGGCATGTGGAGCCCGTCCTGAAGAGCCAAGCTCGAGACCAATTTGGCCGCCCCGGGAATCACTCCCACCAAGCCAATCGGTTCGGTTTGTCGGTCCAGCCAGGATTGCACCTCGACCAGGTGCTGGCGGCAGGGGATTCATCCCGGGTGCCTGGCCAGGATCATCAGGGTTTTAGGATGTTTTTCCAGCAAAGTTCGAGGAGTAGTAGCCTGAATTTCGGGCTGGCCGGGTGGATTCCAGGTCACCACCGGTGCAGGGGAATCCAGCAGGTTTCCGTGCGGTGGCGTTGGGAGAGACCGGGCCGCAAGGGGTGGGGGCATTGGTGGATTCCCGGGCTGACTGACGGTGCCAGTGTGGCTGGTGATGCCAAAAGTGGCGATCCCGTTTTCCGCCTTGGTGTCAAGTTGGCAGGCAGGATGGGAGGGTGGAAGGGCATCTTGCAGTTTCGGATGGGGGCTAATTCACGTGCCAAACAGCGGAGAACTGCATGGATTGCCCCGGATTGGCTCAGGCCGAGCCCGCTGGTCCGTCTTATGGCACGCTGATTGCATTGACAAACCCTTGTGCATGGCAGCGATGAGCTGTCCGCGTGTTGGAATCTGACCGGAAACCATGGGGCTTCCCGGTGGTGGATGTGGCCGGAAGCCGTTTGGGTCAGGCCCCGCAAAAGCAAACGAGTTGAGGAGTAGAGACGATGGGAGCGAAGAACCTGGTTTATAGCGATGACGCCAGGCAGAAGCTGCTGGCCGGTGCCGGCAAGCTGGCCCGTGCGGTACGAGCCACCCTCGGGCCTCGCGGTCGCAATGCGATTCTCGACAAGGGTTGGGGCAGCCCCAATGTGACCAAGGACGGCGTGACCGTCGCCGAGGACATCGAACTGACTTGCCCCATCGAGAACATGGGGGCCCAGCTCATCAAGGAAGCCGCCAGCAAGACTAACGATGTGGCAGGTGACGGTACCACGACCGCCACGGTGCTGGCTGAGGCGATTTTCCGCGAAGGCCTCAAGCTTGTCGCCGCGGGGCATGACCCCATGGCGATTTCCCGCGGTTTGACCAAGTCAGTGGGCAAGGTGGTCGACAGCCTTCGCTCGATGGCCGAGAAGATTGACGCCAACGACAAGAAGAGCATTGCCGAGGTGGCGACCATCGCCTCCAACAACAACAGCGAAATCGGCAAAAAGCTGGCCGAGGCCATGAAGCAGGTCGGCGCCAGCAATGGCGTGATCACCATCGAAGAAGGCAAGACTGCCGACACCGAGGTGGCCGTCGTCCAGGGTATGCAGTTCGACCGCGGCTACCTGTCTCCCAACTTCGTCACCAACCAGGATGAGGTGATTGTCGAGTTCGACAACCCATACATCCTCATCCACGAAGAGAAGATCAGCAACGCCAAGGATTTGGTGCCCCTGCTGGAGCAGGTCAGCAAGGCCAAGGCCTCGCTGGTGATCATCGCCGAGGATGTCGAAGGTGAGGCTCTTGCCACCTTGGTGCTGAACAAGCTGAAGGGTGTGGTGAATGTCTGTGCGGTGAAGGCCCCCGGCTACGGTGATCGCCGTAAAGCGATGCTGGAAGACATCGCCACGCTGACCAAGGGCAAGGCGATCTTCAAGGATCTGGGCATTCCGCTCAACACCATCAAGTTGGCCGATTTGGGCCGCGCCAAGAAAGTGCGCATCGACAGCGAAAACTCCACCATCACCGAGGGTGCAGGCGACAAGAAGTCGCTGGAAGGCCGCTGCGAGCTGATCCGTCGTGAGATCGAGAAGACTGACAGCGATTACGACCGTGAGAAGCTGCAGGAGCGCCTGGCCAAGCTCGCCGGAGGCGTGGCCCAGGTGAAGGTGGGCGCCGCGACCGAAACCGAAATGAAAGAGCGCAAGGCCCTTTATGAGGATGCGCTGCACGCCACGCGGGCAGCCATCGCTGAAGGTATTGTTCCTGGCGGCGGGGTGGCTTTGCTCCACGCCCGCAAGGTGCTGGACAAGATTGACCTGCCAGAGTCCGAGAAGCCGGCCGCCGCTCTCCTCCGCCGCGTTTTGGAAACTCCCTGCCGCATGATCGCGCAAAATGCAGGTCTTGATGGTTCGGTGGTGGTCAACACAATTCTCCGGCACAAAGACAAGAACCTCGGGTATGACGCCGATACCGGCAAGTACATCGACTTGCGTGCCGCCGGTGTGATCGATCCGGTCAAGGTGACCCGTAGCGCACTGGAGAACGCTGTCAGCGTCGCCAGCCTGTTGCTCACCACTGAGTCGATCATTTCCGACATCCCCGAGAAGAAGAAGCCCGGTGGTGGCGACCATCATCACCATGACCACGGCGGTGGCATGGGTGGAATGGGCGGCATGGATGGCATGGGGATGGGTGGCATGGGTGG
>DKBS01000067.1:10685-20720 GCA_002451275.1 Planctomycetaceae bacterium UBA6894
CCCGTCCCAATGCCTGCGAACTTCCCGGGATGGCAACATCCCGGGAAATCCCAAGTCAACCGGTCAGAAACACAAGTTTTGGAAGTCCAGGAAAAGAATAACGAAAGAGGAGTTGAGATCATGGCGAAGTCTAAGGCTGGCGATGTGGGTATCCGTCCCCTCGAAGACCGTGTGGTGGTGGAGCCTCTTGAGGCCGAGGAGAAGACCGCTGGTGGCATCTATATTCCAGAAGCCGCCAAGCAAAAGCCGCAGCGCGGCACCATTCTGGCCGTGGGTCCGGGCCGTCGGACTGAATCCGGTGAGTTGATTCCGGTTTCCGTCGCTGCCGGGGATGTGGTGGTCTACGGGCGCTACGCCGGCAATGATGTCGAGGTGGATGGCCGTGAGCTGAAGGTGATGCGCGAAAGCGACCTGCTCGCCAAGATTTCCTGAACCAACCCGACGGCAGGTGGGTCGTCCCCGAAAGGGGCGGCGCTCAAAACCCTGCTGAATCGAAACAGGACACAAGACACACACACACAAAGAGGATAAAGATCATGGCCAAGCAACTGATGTATGACGAGGATGCCCGCAAAAAGCTTTTGGCTGGCGCTGAGAAACTGGCCCACGCTGTCGGTGTGACCCTGGGGCCGACCGGCCGCAATGTGATCATCGACAAGAGCTTCGGCGGTCCTACCGTCACCAAGGACGGCGTCACCGTGAGCAAGGAGATCGACCTTCCCGATCCCTTCGAGAACATGGGCGCCAAACTGGTGAATGCTGTCGCCCAAAAGACCAGCGACACCGCCGGCGACGGCACCACCACTGCCACTATCCTGGCCCTTTCCATCTACCAGGAAGGCCTTCGCAACATCGCCTCGGGCGCCAACCCCATGGCAGTGAAGCGCGGTATCGACAAGGCTGTCGCCGCTGTCACCGAGAATGTCGAGAAGTTGGCCAAGAAGCTTTCCAGCAAGAAAGAGATTGCCCAGGTTGCTGCCATTAGCGCCAACAACGACAAGGAAATCGGCAACATGATGGCCGATGCCTTTGAGCGCGTGGGCAAGGACGGGGTCATCACCGTCGAGGAGGGCAAGACCTCCGAGACCACTCTCGAGTTCGTCGAGGGCATGCAGTTTGACAAGGGTTACATCAGCCCGTATTTCATCACCTCGGCCGACATGACCAGCGAGCTGGAAAAGCCGTTGATCCTGATCCACGAGAAGAAGCTGTCGAACGTGCGCGAGTTGCTGCCCCTGCTGGAGCAGGTTGCCCGCACCAGTCGGCCCTTCCTGATCATCGCCGAGGATGTGGAGGGCGATTGCCTCGCCGCCCTGGTGATCAACAAGCTTCGCGGCACCCTCAAGGTGTGTGCGGTGAAGGCTCCTGGCTTCGGCGACCGCCGCAAGGCCATCCTGGGTGATATTGCCGTTCTGACTGGCGGCACTTTCATCAGCGAAGATCTGGGCATGAAGCTCGAGAACGTGAAGATCGAGCACTTGGGTACCGCCGAAAAGGTGACCGTGGAGAAGGAAAACACCACCATCGTCAACTCCAAGCTCGACAGCGCCCACAAGGGACGCATCGAGAAGCGGATCGACCAGATCCGCAAGCAGATGGAGCAGACCGAGAGCGAGTACGACCGCGAGAAGTTCAGCGAGCGTCTGGCCAAGCTGACCGGTGGCGTGGCGATCGTGCGCGTCGGCGGCACCACTGAGGCGGAAATGAAGCAGACCAAGGGCCGGGTGGAAGACGCGCTGCACGCGACCCGTGCCGCTGTCGCCGACGGTGTGGTCCCCGGAGGTGGCGTTGCCCTGCTGCGCTGCATCGAGGTGGCCGAGGCCCTTGCTGAAAAACTGAAGGGTGACGAGAAGGTGGGTGCCGAGATTATCGCCCGGGCCCTCGAGAAGCCAGTGCGTACACTGGCCGAAAACTCCGGCCTCGACGGCGCTGTGGTGGCTGACGAGGTCCGCATCCGTGGCGACAAGAACCCGAATATCGGGTACAACGCCGCCTCCAAAGAGTATGAGGATCTGTTGGAAGCCGGCGTGCTGGATCCAGCACGCGTGACCCGCAGCGCCCTCACCAACGCCGCCAGCATCGCGGGCCTGATGCTCACAACCGACGTCATGATCACCAAGATCGACGAGGAGGAGCACGGCTCCAAGATCCAGGGCGCCATCCGCTAGTCGGGCGTCCATTCAATTAGGCCTTCCCGGACCCGGAAGCCGGGACTCGGGAAGGCCTTACCGTTTCAGCCCCCACAGGGTGGGTGGAAAACCCCGCCACCCGATCGATTGGCCCGGACTTCCGGAGCACCTGGTTCGATGCCCACGAAGCGCTGTTACTACGAGGTCCTGGGCATTGCCCGTAACTCTGATGACACCGTCATCAAGGCCTCCTATCGCAAGCTGGTGCTGCAGTACCACCCGGACCGTAACGCCCACGATCCGGAGGCGGAGGTCCGTTTCAAGGAGGTTCAGGAGGCCTACGAGGTCTTGCGTGAACCCGCCAAGCGACAACGCTACGACCGCTACGGTCACGCTGGATTGTCCGACGGTCCCCTGGGGCCAGGGGACGGTGGCGACGCGATGTCTGATCTGGTCAGTGAATTTTTCGGTGGGATTTTCGGCGGAGGAGGCGGTGGCCGCCGCGGTGGCCGGGATGTGCGTGTCGAGCTCACTCTGGATCTTGAGGAGGCCTACCGGGGTGGCCGCAAGTCGGTCAACATCCCGCGCAAGGAAAAATGCGGCGATTGCTCGGGTTCCGGCGCCAAACCCGGCACCAAAGTCATCAAATGCAAACAGTGCGGCGGGCAGGGGGTCATCCTGCAGGGCCAGGGTTTTTTTCGCATCCAGCGAACTTGTCCCTACTGCTCCGGCCGCGGCCAGACGATTCCCGATCCGTGCGTCAGTTGCCAGGGCGTCGGGCAGCGCGAGGTTTCCCTGCCGCTGGAAATCAACATCCCGGCCGGGGTGGAAAACGGCATGCGCAGCCGTGTGCAGGGCTACGGCGAAACCCCGGCGGGCGGCGGGGCAGCGGGTGACCTGCATGTTTTCTTCCATGTGCTCGATCACCCGTTTTTTCAGCGCGACGGCCGCGATCTCGCCTGCGAGGTGCCGATCACTTTCAGTCAGGCGGCATTGGGTGCGGAGGTTCTGGTTCCAACCCTGGCGGGCAAGCCCGTGCCGCTCCGAGTGCAACCTGGCCAGCAGTCGGGTGACCAAATCCGAATCCCCGGTTGGGGTATCCCTGAGATCGGCTCCGGGCGGGTTGGCGACCTCATTGTGGTCATACGCCTGGAAACCCCTCGCAACCTGACAAAACGCCAGGAAGAGCTTTTCCGCGAGCTGTCGGGCCTGGAAGAGGCGGAGGTTTCGCCCCAGCGGAGGAGTTTCCTCGATCGCATCAAGGATTTCTTCACAGGGGGCGAGGGTGAGGTAGCTCAGCCAGCTCCTGAAACCGAAGGCAAAAAGAAGCGAGGTGCCAAATGAGTGACAACACCGCCAATCACGAGCCGCGCGGCCAGGAAGGGGAGGGGAGCCAGGCTCTTGATCCGCTCTTGGAGATGGAATCCCGAATCCGCCAACTGGAAAAGGAACGCGAGGAGTTTTTGAACCTGGCCAAATCGCGGCAGGCCGAGTTTGAGAATTACCAGAAGCGTCAAGCCCGCGAGATGCAGCAGGAAAAGCGCTACGCTCAGGAGCCGCTGGCCCGCGACCTGCTGCAACCCATCGATAATCTGGAGCGGGCTGTTCAAGCCGCGGCGGGTGAGGCCAACAGCCCCTTGGCCCAAGGCGTCTCCATGGTACTCCAGCAGATTATCGAGGTCCTCAAAAGGCATGGTGTGAAACCTGTCGATGCCTTGCATCAGCCGTTCGATGCCAACCACCACCAAGCGGTAAACCAGGTGCCGACCAGCGAACACCCACCCATGACCGTGGTGCAGGTGCATCAGGGGGGATATACCCTCCATGACAGGGTGCTGCGTCCCGCCAGCGTGGGGGTTTCGGTGGCACCGCCAGAAAACGCCGAATAGTAGTTCAAAGCAAGGGAGATCGAATCCGTGCCCACCTACGATTACAAATGCGACGCGTGCGAACACACATTTGAGGAATTTCAGTCCTTCAGCGAAAAACCGCTGACCACTTGCCCCAAGTGCAAGAAAAAGAAACTACAGCGTTTGTTCGGCACCGGTGCCGCCATCCTGTTCAAGGGGTCTGGGTTTTACGAGACAGACTACCGCAGTGAGGGGTACAAGGCGGCGGCCAAGGCTGACAGCGACAAGTCTTCGGGTTCCGGTTCTGATTCTGCCGCTTCCAAGCCGGCCGAAACCAAAAAGGCTCCCGATGCCGGCTCTTCCTCGCCTTCACCCAAAAAGGGCAAGAAGTAGTGGCCGCCAAGGCAAAGGTTCCGTCGTGCATTGTCTGCTCGAAGCAACTGGCGGGAGGCCCGTCCGAATGGCCGCAATTTCCCTTTTGTTCCCAGCGGTGCAAGCTGGTGGATCTGGGTCGTTGGTTCGAGGAAAGCTACACGCTCCCGGCAGGGCCCCGCACGGCACAGGAGATCGTGGAAGAGATTGAGGAGTTGGAAGCCAAAAGGTTGGAGCAGGAGCCTGGTGAGGGATAGTTGAAGGCTTAAGCCGGACGGGTGGCCTTCAGTGCCACCATAGACGCCAGGTAACCACCCTTGAATCCGGCATCAATATTCACCACGGCCACGCCGGCCGAACAAGCATTCAACATGGTGAGCAACGCGGCCACGCCCCCAAAGGCTGCGCCATAGCCGATGCTGGTGGGTACCGCGAAGACCGGGCAACCCACCAAGCCCCCCACCACGCTGGGCAGGGCTCCATCCATACCCGCCACCACCACGATGGCGTCGGCCCATTCCAGGTCTTCCTTCCGTGACAAAAGCCGGTGTAGCCCAGCCACGCCGACATCGGCAACCAGCTTGCACTCAGTACCCAACGCGAGCGCCGTGTTGCGCGCCTCCAGAGCAACGGGCAAATCGCTGGTTCCAGCGGTTAACACCAGCACATTGCCCCTGGGAGCCGGGCTTTCCCCAGGCCCCTTCAGCCAGAATGTGCGGGCGATCGGATCATAGTCGCCGCTGGGAAGGGCCCTGCTGACATGCGGGGCAGCTTCCTCGGGGACACGCGTCACAAGGCAGTTCTGGCCCGCCTCGTGGAGACGACTGGCACCGCCAATGATCCATTCAGCGGTTTTTCCCTGGCCGAAGATCACCTCCGCGTGGCCGCAGCGGCGCTTGCGATCGAGGTCAATCCGCGCAAAGCCCAGGTCCGCAAAGCCGAGTTTATCCGCTCGATTCAGCTCAAGTTGGCGCAGGGCCTCTTCCGGACCGATTCGCCCTGCGCTGACCGCCTGAAGCAGTTCCAGATTCAGATCAGTTTGGCTCATCCTGCGATCTCCCGCACTGCCGCGATCAGGGCGTCGATTTCGGACTCGGTATTGAATGGGCCGATACTGGCCCGCACCATGCCGTCAGGGTAGGTTCCCAAGGATTTATGCACGAAGGGGGCGCAATGCAGGCCCGGACGCACAGCGATGTCAAACGCCTGGTCCAGGATGCCCCCCACCTCCGGTGCCGGGAGTATCTCCAGCCGGAAGGGCACGTTGGCCACGCGGCGATTCCAGTCCCGGTGGCCGAACAGTTCCAGTCCGGGAATTTCCGCCAGCCCGGCAGTCAGGCGTTCGGCCAAAACCGATTCATGGCGATGCACGGACTCAATTCCCTTGGCCTGCAGCCAGCGAATGCCGGCACAGAGGCCCTCAACCCCCAGAACATTGGGTGTGCCGCCTTCCAGCAGGTACGGCAGGTCCTTGGGTTGGGTTTCGGTTGAGGAGTCACCACCCGTGCCGCCCTCCCGCCAGGGCCGCAGGTTGGTGCGCGGTCCCGCGTACAGGACGCCTGTCCCCAAGGGGCCCATCAGGCCCTTGTGACCCGCTGTGGCCAGCAGGTCGATGTGCATCGCTTCCACCGAAATGGGTAGCACTCCCGCCGACTGGGCGGCATCCACCAGGAACAGCGCGTCTTTGGAACGGGTGATCCATCCGGCTTCGGCAATTGGCTGCACGGTGCCCAGCACATTGCTGGCGTGCGTGAGCGCGACCAGACGTGTTTTCGGAGTGAAGGCCTTTTCAAGCTCCTCCAGGCGCAATGTCCCGTGCTGGTCCGGCTCCAGGCGGGTGACGGTGATCCGTCCAGCGAGTTCCATGGCCCGCACCGGGCGGCTGATGGAGTTGTGCTCCAGGCTGGAAGTGATGACGTGGTCGCCATCATTCAGCGTGCCCTTGATGGCAATATTGAGTGCGTCGGTGCAGTTGAGCGTGAAAATCCAGCGTTCCGGTGCCTTGCCCGAAAAGAACTGGTGCAAAAGATGCCGGGTCTGGTCCAGGGCGCGTTCCGCGGCCATGGCCATGCGATGCCCCGCGCGACCCGGGTTGGCCATGGAATTTCGCGCGAAGCGATCCATGGCCTCATAGACCGCTTCTGGCTTGGGGTGGGTGGTGGACGCGTTGTCGAGATAAACGGTCATGGGGCAACCAGGCTTTCGCGGCCGTCAGTGGCCGACATAGCGAGCGTAAAGGGCCAGCGCGCGTTCCTCGTCGTTGGTTCCCTGGATGATCGCGCGGGCATCGGGGAAGATGGTGAACTGGCAACCGTCAATCTCAACCTTCAGCAGGAACTTGGTGAGTTGGGGCTTGCCGTAGGAGGAAAGGCTTTCCGCCAGACGGGGCAGGTCCAGGTTCGGCTTGCCGGCCGGAACCACCTGAACGGCGTTGCGGCCGCAGAGGCTGGTGGTTTGCACGCCCATCGAGCCTTCCAGCCACTCAAAGCGGTGGTGCTTGCAGCAGGGGCAATCCACCTTGCCCAAGAGGGGGGCAATCTTCACGCGGCGGGTGGTGTTTTCCCAGCAGTCGACATACAGCAGTTCGCGGTTGATGGCGTCCTCGGCACCCGAGAGCAGCTTCAACGCCTCGGTTGCCTGGAAGTTGGCGATGATGCTGATGATGGGTGACAGCACGCCTGCCGAATCGCAGGTGGCTGCTTCGCCCGGACCGGGTGCCGCCTCGAAAACACAGCGCAGGCAGGGGGTTTTGCCCGGCACGATCGTGAAAGTTTGACCGTGGCTGCCGATGCAACCGCCGTGCACCCACGGCTTGCCCTGCTTCACCGCCACATCGTTGATGAGATAGCGGATCTCGAAATTATCAGAACCATCGGCAATCAGGTCCACATCGGCGGCCATCGCCTCGATGTTGGACCGGTCGATGTGCGCGACGATCGGCTCGTAGGTGACCTGCGAGTTGATCTGCCGCAGCTTGGCAGCGGCGGCCTCGGCCTTGGGGGTGTTGGAGCGGACATCGTCCTCGTCGAAGAGCACCTGACGCTGCAGGTTGCTAAGTTCCACAAAATCGCGATCCACCAGGCGGATGAAACCCACGCCGGCCCGGGCCAGCGTGTTGGCCAGCACAGTGCCCAGGGCCCCCACGCCGCACAGCAGCACGCGCGCGTTGGAGAGTTTTTTCTGGCCCGCCTCGCGGATGCCGAAAAAACGCATCTGGCGGCTGTAGCGGTCCAGATCGGGGGTGGAGGAGGTTTCGTTGCTGGCGGTCATGATTCGTTCTTGCCTATCAACAGGTTGGCCATTTCATTGATGAACCCGATGGCATCGGCGTCCCAGCCTTCCGCCAGGCCGTGCTCACCCAGTTTTTTCAGGTCCGCTTGGAAACGATTCTTGTCAGAATCGGAAAGCTTTTGGAGATGCTCCACCAACCGGCCGAACATCTCGTCGGCCGCGCCCTGGTGCATCAGTTCCTCATCCGTCCCGGTGAGGAAAACCACGGTATCCAAAATGGCCAGGCTGAAGGGATGTAGGCCCAAACTGTCCGGTACCTCGGGCAAAAGCGCGACGCCTTCGGGCACTTCCGCCTCGTCGCCATGTTCGTGGTCATGATCGTGATCATGGTTGCAGCCGGGGCCATGCACATGGCCGTGCTGATGCTTGTGCCCTTTGTCCTGCCCGCCGCCCTTGGGCCCGTGGCCCTTGTCGCGGTTCTTGTCGTTATGCTTGGCCATGGGAACCGCGCTTTCAAATTAGGATGAAATTTCGGGCGGGAAAAGGATCAGCCGCCGCCCACCGCAGGAATGATCGCAACGTCGTCACCATCCTTGATGGGCGCCTCAAACTCGCCATCAAGAAAACGCACATCCTCATTGTTGAGGTACACATTCACAAACGGCCGGAGTTGCCCGTTCGTGTACATGCGATCATTCAGTCCGGGGTGCTTGGTCACCAGCACTTTCAGCGCCTGGCCAACCGTGCCGGCGTCAGCGGGTGTGATGGCGATTTTGTCGGTACCCTCCGCGTAGGGGCGAAGGGGAGGGGGAATGTGGACGGTGATGGCCATGGAGAGGTTTCCTCGGGTGGTTTCGCTTTAGTCTGGTGCAATCAGGCCAGTGCCGGTTCGGCCTTGCGGACAGGTGGCGCGCCATCCACCAGCAGGGCCTGGAACTCTGGCAGTTGGGGATTGATGACAGCGGGGGGAGGCAGGATCTCCGCCACCGCGTCCTGCGTCTTCAGCCCGTTGCCGGTGATGCAGAGGACGGTTTCCGCGTCCCTCTTGATCTTGCCCTGCCTGACCAGCTTGCGGGCCACGGCCACGGTCACGCCACCGGCGGTCTCGGCGAAGATTCCCTCGGTGCCCGCCAGCAGGGCCATGCACTCGCGGATCTCGTCATCGGCGACGTCCTCGGCCCAGCCGCCCGATTCACGGATCAGCTTGGCGGCGAAATAGCCGTCGGCCGGGTCGCCGATGGCCAGCGACTTGCAAATGGTGTCCGGCTTGCGCACCGGTTTGTGGCGCTCGCGGTTTTCCTTGACCGAGCCGGAAATCGGGTTGCATCCGCTGGCCTGCGCCCCGAAGAACGAGGTTTTGGGCGCGTCGATCAGGCCGGCCGCGGCCAGTTCGTTGAAGCCCTTGCTGATCTTGCCGATCAGGGCGCCGCCCGCCATGGGGCTCACCACGTTGCGGGGGGTGCGCCAGCCCAGTTGCTGGGCGATTTCATAGCCCATGGTCTTCGAGCCTTCGGCGTAAAACGGCCGCAGATTGATGTTTACAAAGCCCCAGCCGTGGTGGAAGGCGATCTGGGTGCACAGCCGGTTCACCTCGTCGTAGGTGCCGCGCACCGCGATGACATTGGCCCCGTACACGGTGGTTCCAAGAATCTTGGCCCGCTCGAGGTCGCTGGGGACCAGGATGTAGCTTTTCAGTCCGGCGGCCGCGGCGTTCGCGGCAACGCTGTTGGCCAGGTTGCCCGTCGAGGCGCATCCGACCGTTTCCAGACCGAACTCGCGGGCCTTGGACAGGGCGACAGCGACCACGCGATCCTTGAACGACAAGGTCGGGAAGTTCACCGCGTCATTCTTTACCCACAGGTTGTCGATGCCGAGGACTTTGCCCAGGCGGTCGGCTCTCACCAAGGGGGTACCGCCCACATGCAGGCCCACGGTGGGCTCGCCATTGAGCGGCAGGAATTCTTTCCAGCGCCACATGTTGTTCGGGCGGGACTCGAATAGTTGGCGGCTGACCAGAGGCTTGATGCGGTCGTAGTGGTAATCGACTTCGAGGGGCCCGAAATCGTCCTCGCAGAAATTGGTGGTGCTGACAGGCCATTGCTTCCCGCAGACCCGGCATTTCATGCCGGCCACGAGAGGGGATTGAGGCAGACTGGCGGGATTGATCGACACCATAAGAATCTCCCCTTAGCGCTTTCCGCCTGGGAAAGCCTGATCACCAGAGGAGTATCTTTTATTCCAGATGGACAGCCCGGTTGCGATTCCAACTCGTCAAGGCTGACCGATACGCGTCACCGCGATCTTATCTCTCCCAGAGCCTTGACCCCGGGAAGGACTTAGCACCAGCATTCAAAAAGCCCGGGGAGGCTGCTTTGAACCGGTTGCTGTGGCTTCAAAGGGCCTGTTCCCTCAGCCACTCTGGATAAGATACTCACCAAAACCCGGCGCATTCA
>DKBS01000065.1 GCA_002451275.1 Planctomycetaceae bacterium UBA6894
TGGTTAAAACCAACCCCAAATTGATGGATTCAAATAACAGTCACCCAGATCCATTTGAAAGGTCACTACGAATCAAAAAATATTCAAAAGACTAACGGATCGCCTGATCCGGTAAAGCCTTGCCAATCCCCAGGTCCAGAGGCATGGTGTCCGGAAGCGCGATCTCTTTTTCCAATCGCGCCAGCTCGGCCTGCAAGTCCTTCAACACGGTTTGATGGTCCTTGCTGGTGATCAGGTTTCTGCTTTCACCCGGGTCGGCGGCCAGGTCAAACAGTTCCGCCAGATGCCGGTCGGGTTTGCCGTCGCCGTGCGGGTAGTGGATGTACTTGTGGGTGCGGGTGCGCACCCCGCGCACGTTGGGCGTGTAGGGAAATTGCTTTTCGTAGTTGTAGATATAGGCGAAAGACTGCCGCCAGGCTGGATCACCTACTGTGACCAGCTTTCCCCAGGAGCGACCCTGCGTGCCGGGCAATGCATCAACCCCGCACAGTTCCAGAATGGTTGGCGCGATGTCCACCGTGAGGGTCAGCCCCTTTTCCACCTTCCCCTCACCCAGGCAGGGATGCCGGGCAATGACCGGGATGCGGATGGAAGGCTCGTGCATGGTGCGCTTGTCCACCATGCCATGTTCGCCATTGAGGAGTCCGTTGTCCCCCATGAACAAGACCAAGGTGTTGTCCAGTTCACCGCGCTTGCGCAGGGCATCCATCATGCGCCCCACGCTGTCATCCACCGACAGGATGGTGGCGGAATAGGCGCGGATCATCGTGGCGAAATCTTTCTCCGCCGCTTCGCTCCGGTCTGGGAATCGTTTGCGGAATTCAAAGAGCGGCCCGTAAATGCCGTGCCAGGTGTCAAGCCGGTCCTTGAACCACGCCGGCTTGTCGTCCAATTGGAAGGCGGATGCCGGATAGCGGATATCCACCCCGTCAAAAACCTTGGCGTATCGGGGTTCCGGGGTGTAAAAGCTGTGCGGCGCCTTGTGCCCCATGAACAGCAGCCACGGCTTATCGGCCGGCCGATCCTTCAGCCAATCCTGCGCCAGATCTGTGACCACCGTGGTGTAGTAGCCGGGAATCACTTTCCGTTCCTTGCCGGTTAGATTCCACTCGGTGTCAAAGTATTTCCCCTGCCCCTTGTGGGTGACAAATGTGTCGAAGCCCGGCCTCGGCCCATCGTTGTTTTCACCCATGTGGTACTTGCCGAAGTAGGCGGTCTGGTAACCAGACTGCCGTAACGCCTTGGGGAAGGAAGGCAGGTCCGCCGGAAACTCCGTGAAGTTGTCATTCACGCCGTGCTGGTGCGCGTACCGGCCCGAGAGGATGGACGCGCGGCTGGGCGAACACAGGGAGGTGGTGCAGAAGGCGTTGGCGAAACGCACCCCTTCTCTGGCCAGCCGGTCGATATGGGGCGTCTTGATGAAGGGATGCCCGGCACAGCCCAGGTGATCCCAGCGCAAATCATCGCATAGAATGACCAGCACATTGGGTTGCCGGACCGGTTGGGACAGTTGTCCCGATGCAACCATTACCATCCACAAGTAAACGGACACCATGACCCACTCCTGAACCATCGGCGAGATCCCCAGAGCATACCAGTGCCGTACAACCGGCTGTTGACCGGTATGGCTCCATGGCAGAAAATCATTCCACCCCCCTAACCGTTCCTGCACCCCCGGACCAACCCCATGCCACACTCCATTCCCCGTAGAGATTTCATCGTCACCACCCTGGCTGGCGGCCTGTTGGCTGGAAACTTGCCAGCCAACAGCTACGCCCGCATTCTTGGTGCCGGCGGCAAGCTGAACATTGGCGCCATCGGCGTGGGGGGGCGCGGGGCGGGAGATCTCGACGGCGTCTCCAGCGAGAACATTGTCGCCCTGTGTGATGTGGACAGCGGCGCACTGGGAGCAGCGGGAGCACGGCACCCGGGTGCCAAAAAGTACGCGGATTACCGCCAGTTGCTGGAACAGAAAGATCTCGAGGCGGTGGTCATCGGCACGCCCGACCACCACCATGCCCCGGCAACCGTTCGCGCCCTGCGCCGGGGTTTGCATGTCTACTGTGAAAAGCCGCTTACCCACACGGTGCAAGAGGCCCGACTGATCACCAGACTAGCCGCCGAGAAGAAGGTGGCCACGCAGATGGGCACCCAAAACCACGAACATCCGGGGTACCTGCGGCTGGTGGAACTGATCCAGTCCAGTGCCATCGGTCAGGTCCGCGAGGTGCATGTGATCACCGACCGGCCCGGTCGCTGGTGGCCCCAGGGCATGGGGAAACCCACCACCGAGCAAATGATCCCAGCGCACCTGGACTGGGACCTGTGGCTCGGGCCTGCGGCCCTGCGCGATTACAACGCCGCCTATGTCCACTTCAAATGGCGCGGCTGGTGGGATTTTGGCTGCGGCGCCATCGGCGACATGGCCATCCACCTGATGGATCCCACCTTCTGGGCGCTGGATCTTGGCAAGGCATCGGGCCCCGTGAAGGTGATATCCGAAGCGCCACCGGCCAACCCGTTCAGCGCACCCAGGTGGATGCACACCGTCCTGGAATTCGGGGTGCGTGGCAAACTGGCACCGGTGAAGGTGCACTGGTACGAGGGGGAAACCCAGCCCCCGGCAGCCATTGCCAAACAACTGCCCATGAACGGCTCGCTGTTCATCGGTGATACCGGCAAAATCGCCATCCAGCACGACTACATGCCGAAGCTATTGCCCGAGGAGAAATTCAAGGACTTCAAGGGCCCGGAAGCCTATTTGCCCAAGTCGCCTGGCCATCATCGCCAGTGGATCGAGGCCTGCAAGACCGGCAGCCGCACCGGCAGCAACTTCGCCTACGCCGGCCCCTTCACGGAACTGGTGCTGCTGGGCAACATTGCCCACCGCGTGGGTACACCCATCGAATACGATCCCACCACCGGCAAAGTCACCAATGTGGCCGCAGCCAACCAGTATCTGGGCAAGGAATACCGCAAGGGCTGGGAGGTCGCCTGACCATGCGACTCACCCCGTTCCATGTCGCGGTACCCGTCCGCGACATCCCGGAAGCCCGACATTTCTACGGCCACCTTATGGGCCTGCCGGAAGGACGCTCCGCCCCCACCTGGATCGATTTCAACCTGTTCGGTCACCAGTTCGTGGTGCACCTCGATCCGTCCATCGGCAAAACTGGCAAGGTGAAACACCACTTCAACCCGGTAGATGGCCATGGAATCCCAGTCCCCCATTTTGGTGTGGTGCTGACCATTCCCGATTGGGAAGCGCTGGAAAAACGGGTGCGAGAATTTGTGAACGAATTTGTGGTGGAGCCCTACACCCGATTCGCCGGCCTTCCGGGCGAGCAGAAAACTATGTTCTTTCTCGATCCGACTGGCAACGCCCTTGAGTTCAAGGCGTTTGCCGATATCGAGAAATCTTTGTTCGCGGTTTGAACGGGTGCAGACTGTTCGATTCACCGAAAGGGTGGGGGCGTCATGCGGAGAATCTGGCCACCGGTCTGCTGCCTGTTGCTTGCCAGCATGGTTCCAGGTTTGGCTCTGGCTGAAAAACCGGTGCTCGCCCCGTTGGCCGGTCCGGATTTCGTGGCCCTGGTCCCGGGTGGCACGCTGGTTTTGGTGGGCGGGGGCAAAATGCCCGCACAGGCACGCGAAGCCTTTGTCGCCGAAGCCCGGAAAGGAAGCGGCAAGCTGGTGGTCATCCCCTCCGCCGACACCTCCAGCCAGGCCAAATCCCCAGCCGAACTCCTGCTTGAATGGGCCGGGGATTTTCCGGAAGCGGCGATCCTGAATTGCGCCACCCGGGACGAGGCGCTGAAGCCCGGTTCCGCACGCCTGCTGGAACAGGCGCAAGCTGTCTGGCTCGATGGCGGCGAGCAAAGTCGCCTGGTCCAGCTTTACCAGGGCACCCCGGTGGAGCAAGGACTCAAGGATCTTCTGCGCCGCGGCGGCGTGGCGGGAGGCACCTCAGCCGGTGCCGCCATTGTTTCCAGGGTCATGATTGCTTCCCAAGGCAAGCAGCCGAACGAACCATGGATGGGCACAGGATTGGACCTGCTGCCCCTGACAATTGTGGACCATCATTTCAGCCAACCCTCCCGCAAGGCACGGCTTGTCACCGCGGTGAAAACCAACCCCCGCCTGGTGGGCTTGGGGATTGATGAGGGAACAGCCCTGATGGTGAACCGCAGGCTGATGGCGGTGGTTGGCACGGGTTCGGTGCACGGAGTCTGGAGCCACGATGGCAAGACCGTGCGTGAGCAGGTCTGGAAGGGAAGCGACGGGGAAAAGTCAGTGGATGACCTGCCCAGGCTATGGCGCCAGGCCGCTTACGGGGATCCGGCTCCGCGCGGCAAACCGCGTCTGGAAAAAGGATCGATTGTGGCGGTTGGCGGGGGCGGCATGGTGCCGGAAGTGGTGGAGAAATTCATCGAACTTGCGGGAGGCAAGGATGCCCTGATTGTGGTGCTGCCCACCGCCGGCGAACCAGGGGACAGTGTGCGCGAGGCCCGGCAGGTCGGTGGATTCTTCAAAAGCGCCGGCGCTACTAATGTGAAAACATTGCGGGGAGTTTCACGCCCCGAGGTCGATTCGGAAGAGTATGTGAAACTGCTGGGCGAGGCGAAAGGCGTGTGGTTTGGTGGCGGAAGACAGTGGCGTTTTGTCGATGCCTACGAGGGAACCAAAACCCTGGAGGCGATGCGGGGTGTGCTGGCGCGCGGCGGGGTGATCGGCGGCAGCTCGGCCGGGGCGACCATTGTGGGGGATTACCTGTGCCGGGGAGGGCCCCTTGGCAACCGGGAGATCATCGTTCCCGGCTACGACCGGGGCCTGGCGTTTTTGACCGGTGTGGGGATCGATCAGCACTTCAGCCAGCGCAAGCGGTTCGCCGACATGGAACACTTCATCCGCCAGCAACCCGCCTATGTGGGGATCGGCATCGATGAGGCCACCGCCCTGGTGGTGACACCGGACACCGCCGAAGTGCTGGGCCCCGGCAAAGTGCATGTCTACAGACAAGGCCGGGACAAAAAAGATTATGGCAAGGGGGAAAAGCTCACCTTGGAATAACTGGGGTGGCTCCCCCCTACTCAGGCCCCTCGCCCTTGCCTTGTTCCTTGGGCGGGTGGGCTCGCATGCCTGAGATTCTCGTGGAATCGGATTTGGGTTTGACCGCCTCTTCCAGCTTTTTGGCTTGGAACCAGGTGCCGAAACGGGTGTAACAAGCCTGACACCGCACAGGTGCCTTAAGCATCAGCCTAAAAAGGAAATCCCCGGGCTTCGGAGAAGAATAGTAAACCCGTTCGGATTTGCACCGCGGGCATCGCGGGTACTGTTGGCTCAAAAAGAGCATGTAACGCACCGCCTTGGTGTGAAACTGAAGGCTCAGCCGCGGGAAATGGCAACAAAGCGGCTGAGTTGTAATATAGCAAACCCATTTCTTAACCTTTTTTAATCTTTTACCAGTAGGTCGTCCAACTGGAAATGCCTGAGCCAAACCTTCTGGCTCTGAGGAGGCTGCTTCACCCTGGCTTCAGGTTCAAATGGTATTTTACCGGAAATGAAGCACCGTTATTGATCAGGTAATAGCCATGCTGTGTGTATTGATATTGTTGCTTTCACCAAATGCCGAGGGAGATTGGCCCGGGTTTCGAGGAGCAGGCAAGTCTGGCATCTCGCCAGAAACAGGGGTGCCGGAAACTTGGAACGACAAAACAAATTTGGCTTGGAAGCTCGAATTACCCGGTGCTGGATCCTCCAGCCCGGTCCACCTGGGGGGGAAGGTTTTTGTCACCTGCTACAGCGGCTACGGTGTGGAAAGTACCGGGGGAAAACCCTCCAACCTGATACGGCATCTGCTGGCTGTTGACTTGCAAACTGGAAAAAGACTCTGGCAGGCTGATGTGGTGGGCAAAGCCAGTGAAGACCCCTACAGGGGCTACATCACCGAACACGGATACGCCTCCAGTACCCCGGCCGTGGACGGGCAACGGGTGTATGCCTACCTGGGCAAGTCGGGGCTGTTTGCTTTTGATCATCAGGGAAAGAAACTCTGGCAGGCTGATTGCGGCGAGGAATCTGATCCACGGGGCTGGGGATCAGCAGCCAGCCCGGTACTGGTGGGTGATTGGGTGGTGGTGAACGCCTCCAGTGAAAGCAGGGCGATCCTGGCTTTTGAAAAGACCACCGGTAAGCAAGTCTGGAAAGCCGAAGGAGGCAACCTTGCCCTGTCATTTGGCACTCCCGCCCTGGCGAAGGGCTCAGACGGCGTGGAGAACTTGGTCGTGGCCGCCCCGGGGGAGGTTTGGGCACTCAATCCCAAGAACGGAAAATTGATCTGGTTCGGACCGCTCAGGGCGCGGGGCAATATTTCTCCCAGTGTGGTGACGGGTGAAGTGGGAGGCGAAACCTTGGGCTTTGTGACCGGCGGCTTCGAGGCAAAGGGAACCACAGCCCTACGTTTGGGAGGGAAAACAGAACCGAAAGACGGGCGTGTTGCCTGGGAAGTAGGCTCCAGTTGCTATGTGCCCACCCCCCTATTCCATCAGGGCAAACTTCACTGGGTAGATGAAATGGGAGCCTGGAAAGTACTCGATGCCTCCAGCGGAAAAACCCTGCATGATGGCAGGCTCCCCCTTGCCGAGCGCGGGGGACGCAGCCGGACTGTCTACGCCTCCCTTTTGCTGGTGGGGGACAGGTTGTACTGCCAGAGCAGGCGGGAAGGCGTTTTTGTCCTTTCCCTTGGGGACAAGCCAACGGTCCTTCAGCAGAACAAACTGACAGATGGCGGAGATTTCAGCGCCACGCCGGTCCCGGTAGAGGGTGGACTGCTGTTGCGTTCAAGCAAAGCCCTTTACAGGGTGGGAGTGGTGCGATGAGAACCGTGTGCCTGTTTTTGTTGGCGTTGTTGATTGCTGGTTGCGGTGGACCTCCCGGGCACAAAGGCAAAGGCGAGAAAAATCGTCCACCACGGCCGGCGATGGATGAATGACCTAAAGGTTTTGGCTTTCAATCGGAGGAGACCAAGAACATGTTCCGCATGGCGATGCTTTTGATGGTTGCCGGTGGATTGACCACCATGGCACTGTGGGGACCGGCCCAGCCGCCCGGCGAGGGTGGTCCGGGAGAAGATCAAAAAGGTCCGCCACCCAAGGGCCAAAAAGGTTCCAAGGAAGGCAAGGGCTCGAAAGGTGATGGGAAATTCGGTGGCGCCAAGGGAAAAGGGAAGGGGTTCCAACCCGGTACCGTCATTCCTCCACATATCGTGGAGGACCTGGACCTGACCGAGGAACAGTCGGGAGCGATCAAGGAACTGGAGAAAGAAGTCCGGGGACGCCTTGAAAAAATCCTGAAACCAGAACAGATCCAAAAGATCCGGGATGCACGCCCTCCCATGGGGGGCCCGGGTGGTCCTCCGAATGGATTCGATGGTCCGCCGGGTGGCGGTCGTGGTGGAGCCAAGGGACCGCCGGGGGGTAATCGACCAGCCCGGCCGGGCGCCGATGATGAAGTGAAAGCAAACCAGACCGGCGGCATCCAGTGGTTCAGCACCTGGCAATCTGCCAAGGCGGAGGCCGCCCGCACCGGCAGGCCGATCCTGCTGGTGTCCGCTGCGCCTCATTGCGCGGGCATCCCCGGCATTTGGTGACCAGGCAAACAGGACATGGACAGGAGTTTCCTGTCCGATCAGGCGGTGGTCATCGCCTCCCGTCAGTTTGTCTGTGCTCGTTTGGCTACTTACGAAGACTCTGAAGAGTCAAAACTGTTGAAAAATCTGGCCTCCACCCGCTCGGGGGAACTGGAAAACTCCGTGTTCGCCATCCTGGGTCCCGATGGCTCAACCAAGCTGGTGCGCCCCGGTCGATCCATGCGCATGGGATTTCGTGATGCGTCAGCTTTCGCCAAGGCTCTCGACGGCATCGCCGCCAAGTTCCCGGGCGTCAAAGACGCAACCGGTAAATCCCTACCCCTGGCGGCCAATGTTCCGGTGGCACTCACCGTCGCATCCGCCGACAGTCTGCCGCTGGTGATCCTTCCCAAGGATGCCGATCAGGCTACGGTGGACGCTGTCGCGAAACTTGCCTGGAGCCCGGAATGGGTTGGCAGATTGCAGTACGCGAGGACCAGGGAAGCCAAAGACCTGCAGGGGGTCAAAAAACTTCCTGACGATGCCGTGAAGGACATCCTGGTGGTGATGCCGGATGAATTCGCGCAGGGCGGGGAAGTCAGGGCCACCCTCAAGGCCGGCCAGTCTGACACCTGGGGCCAGACCCTGCTGGCAGCCCTTGCCGGGTATTCCATCCAGGTCAAGTCCATGCGCGACCACATTCCGGAAGGAAAAAGGAAGGGCGTGTTCTATGAACCCGCCAACCCGGTCACCGACCCCCAGGAACTGCGCGCCCGGGAGAGAAATCGGCCGGCCAAACCCTGACAGGCAAAACCGTGCCACACCTGACGGCGGGCAGGAGATCCTGCCCGCCGTTTTCATGCCGGAAAGGGCCGGGTGTATTACGCTATAGGCTTGGGCCCCCCACTGGGGCCTTTCAATCGGGGAAAACCCATGCGGGTCTTGGTGGTGGAAGATGAACGGGCCCTGCGCAACCTGCTGGTGCAAGCGTTGCGGGAAGACGGGCACGCCGTGGACTGGGCGGAGGAAGGTACTGACGCGGCGCACAAGGCCTTGGGGTCTCCCTACGACTTGGTAGTGCTGGATGTGATGCTGCCAGGAATGGACGGCTGGGAAATCCTTTCAAAATTGAGACGTGAGAAATCGACACCGGTCTTGTTTTTGACCGCGCGCGACACGGTGGAAGACCGGGTGAAAGGCCTCGACCTGGGGGCGGACGACTACCTGGTAAAACCCTTCGCATTGACGGAGTTGTTGGCCCGCGTGCGGGCGTTGGGACGGCGCCGTCAGGGTACTGGCAGCCCAACCATCCAATTGGGCATCACAACCATCGACACCAATAGCCGAACGGTAAGGCGGGGCGATGAGACGGTTCCGCTGACCGCGCGGGAGTACGCCATCCTCGAGCTGCTCACCGCCCGCCGCGGGGAACTGGTGACCAAATCCGATATCTATGACCATGTTTTCGATGACC
>DKBS01000043.1 GCA_002451275.1 Planctomycetaceae bacterium UBA6894
ATCATTGCCGTGCTGGTGGGCCTTTTGGTCCCAGCCGTGCAAAAGGTGCGCGAGGCCGCCAACCGAATGAGCTGCTCTAACAACCTGAAGCAGTTCGGCATCGCCATGCATAACTTTGCCGGACGCAACAATCAAAAGCTTCCCCACGGCGGCAAGATGGGCGCCGGTGGTTGGGACTGGGGTGATGACCAGGGTAGCTGGTTGGTCTATCTCCTTCCCGACATTGAAGAAGAAAACCGCTATAAGCTGATCAACTGGTCGGCTTATAACCCGGTGGGCTCGGTTCTGGGCAACGCGGCGTTCAATGGTGGTACCGGCTTCAAGATGCTGCACTGCCCCTCCGATGGGGAAAGTGCGAACATGGCCGTGACCAACTATTCCTACAGCCTCGGGCCGCAATGCATCGCCGGGCAGTGCGGCTTTGAGCCTAATGCAAGTTGGTGCCGCCCTGCGGCCAGCTTGAATATGGGTTACTCCAACAGTCCCGACCACGGCAACTGCTGGAACATGAGCGAGGTGCGTGGCATTGGCGTGCGTACGGGTGGTGTGCAAACCAGCCTGAACAGCATGAAGGATGGCACCTCCAACACCATCGTGATCGGCGAGAAACTGCCCATGGAACACGACCACGAACCGTGGGCCGGCTCTTGGGCCAGCTTCAACGGCGGTCAAGCCCACCATGGCACGCTCCCGCCCATCAATTACCGCACCAAGGCGACCGATTGCTCCAAACCCCAGTCCACCCGGGTGAACTGGAACATTGCTTGGGGTTTCAAGTCGGAACACTCCGGTGGTGCCAACTTCCTGTTTGGTGACGGCGCGGTCCGCTTTGTGGCCCAAAGCATCGACCACCGCACCTACCAACTGCTGGGTTGCCGCGATGACGACCAACCCGTCAATGTTCCCTGATTGTCTTTCGCGCTCCGCGTGATTTTCTTCCGGGTGTCAGGCATGATATGCTTGGCACCCGGTTTCATTATTTTCATTGGCTTTTGATTTTCCCAGGAGTTCGCACGATGACGTTTGTGAAGTGGATTTCCGCCCCATTGTTGGTGGCAGGGTGCTTGGTTGCTTCGGGCTGCGGCGATGGCAAGACCACCGTCAAGGTCAAGGTGTTGAAGGATGGCGCCCCGGCTCCAGGAGTTTCTCTGGTTCTTTACGCGGGTGCGGCCGCCTCCGAGGGTGGGGTAACCGGGCCCGATGGTATCGCAACCATCACCGCTCTACCGGGTGATTACAAGGTGACCGCCAGCAAGAAACCTGTTGGTGAACCAATGGACCCCAAAGCCATGTTCACCAAGATGGCCCCGAAAAAGGGCGGCATGAACAAGGCGGTTGCCGACACCAGCCAAGCCAAGGCTGAGGAATTGGCTGACGAATTCACCAAGCAGGACAAAACTCCCCTGTCCCTGAAAATTCCCCCTGCCCAGAATCCGGTCGAATTGACCGTGAAGGGCAAATAAGTCTTTTGGGCACCAACAAAAAAAGCCCCGGCCGATTCGGCCGGGGCTTTTTTTGTTGGGATTGGTACAGCTTGCGAATCAAGCCAGTTCCTTCCGTTTGCTGGCGATCTGGGCCAGCAGCTTTTTGAACGGGTCGGCGAATTTCGAGAGCCCCTCGCGCATCAGGGTTTCTTCCAAAAGCTTCATATCGACCTTCTGCTCGATCTCACTGACCACCGGGGCAGGAGGCAACACGTCCACCTGGCGCGTGAAGGAACGGCCTGACTTTTCCACAGCGTCGTTCGTGGCAGGCGGATTGGTCTCGATGTCGCTGCCGGCGAAGGCACCCACATACTTGGTGGGATCGTCCTTCGGGTCCTTGGTACCGGTGCTGGCAAAAATGATCTCCTGCTGCAGGGGCAATTTCTTTTCGGCCCACCATTGCTGGTTCAGCTTCCAGATCTTCTTGGCATTCACGATGCCAACCTGGCCCTGCGCCGCTTCAGACAGACTTGGCACCTTCTCCTTCGTGTACACATCCAGCCGGCTGACAAAAATGCTGTAAACGGATTTGAAGGTTCCCAACCCGCCGGGACGGCGCTGCGCGCCCTTCCACACGTTTTCTCGCGCGGTGAAGTACTGCTCCTCGCTGAAAATCAGCGTCACATTCAAGGTGATACCGGCTGCGGCAAGCTCCTGCAGCGCGGCCAAACCGCCGGGGGTGGCCGGAACCTTGATCATCCGGTTCTTGTGGCCGGCCGCCCACTTCTTGCCCAGCTCAGCGTAGCGTTTGGCCTTGGCCTCCACATCCAGCGGGCAGGCGCTGTCTTCCAGCAGCGGGTCCAGTTCAAAGCTCACCCAGCCATCGTTGCACTTGGTCTGTTCCCAAACCGGCAGGAACACTTCCTGCGCCTGGTGGACCAGTTCGTCGGTCATTGCCCAGGCAACCGCCTCGTCATCATGGCCTGCTTTGATCAGTTCCTTGATCCGGCCATCAAAACGGCCGGTTTTCAAGAGGTCGGAAATGATGATGGGGTTCGAGGTGGCTCCCGTGGCCCCCAAGGCCCGATTGGTTCTGACCAGATCGGGATCAATCGAATCAAGCCACAACTTGGTGCCGGTGGCTACCAGGGATTTCAGCGCGGACATGGTGCTTCCCAAACCTTCCCGAAAAACCTAAGAACATTGATCAAGTTTGAAATCTGAACCCATTGTTAGTCTGCAAAAAAATGTGGCAAAAACAAGATCACGGCAGTTGGCCGGTGGTCAGACGGTTCGTTGCCGTCCATTGTCTCCAGGGCCCAATCGCAGGAAAAACGGCACAGCCTGCCTCGCCCATGCTCTCACATCCGGGTAGGAATCCGCCTCCTTTCCCCAGACCTGGCGCAACATATCCGTTGCTATCACCCCTGGATTCACCGGCACTGCGGCCATCCCCTGCGGAAGCTCCTGGGCCAGCGCGGCGGTCAATCCTTCCACGGCATATTTGCTTGCACAGTAGGCAGACATCCCAGGCGAGGTGCTGCGCCCCCAGCCGCTGGAAAGGGTGGCGATCACGCCGGTGCCCCGTCGCACCATGGACGGAACAAAATGCCGGAGCGTGTTAACCACGCCCTGCACATTCACCTCCATCACCTTTTTCCATTCGGCAGGCGGGATTTCCCAAAGGTTCTGGGGGGAATGAATCACCGCGGCGTTGACAATCAACAAGTCCGGTGGGCCCGACGCCAACTCGGCCCGCGCCCACTCGCCTACTTCACGGTCATCCGTCACATCCACCCGGCTGAAAGGGGTGGCCCCACCCCACTGTTCGTTGATTTCCGCCACCAGGTCAGACCGGGTGCCACAGCCGCGCACCACATGGCCAAAGTCACGAAACCCCTCAGCCAAGGCCAGGCCCAACCCTCGGGTGGCCCCGGTGATGACGATGCTACGGCTTTCAGGAGATTTCACTGGTGGTCGGGAGGCCGGCATGGATGCATTTCCTCAAAGCATGCTGGGAGCCGGAAAACGCATCCCGCCTTTGGGCGAACAACTTTTCCCGGCGGGATCGCCACACCAGCTCCGCCACCGCAACGAAATGGATCAGCGAGGCGACAATCACGAGCAAATGGAAAAGTTCATGATACCCCAGGAAGCCGGGGAACAGGTTGGGCGCTTGCAGCGCGTTGACCACGGCGCCAATGCTGTAGACGATGCCCCCAATCCACAATTTCACCAGCTCGCCCCGGGTCAATCCCCTCACCAGATGCCGGTGGCACATCAGGGAACACCACCCCATCAGCAGATAAATGCCCGTGGCCCAAAGCACCGGCACCTTGCCCATGCCCACCCGCAGTCCGGACCCGAAACACGCCAAAAACCATATGGTGCCCAACAGGGGAAGGGCCAGGCGCATGGGCAGTGCCACCAGCGCGAATACCGTCCAGGTGCCGGCAATAAACAGGTGAATACCCACATGGTCCAGGGTTTGGGCGAACGCGACCTGGGCGTCCGTCCCCTGCAAACCGTGGAAATAACCGCTGGCGGAAAAGGAGAAGATCAACCCGATGGCGTACAGGGCCACCCCCACAACGGCTCGGGGAAATGGCCAGGCCGCGCGGGCAAGCACCGCCAGGGGCGCCAGCATCACGATGGCCCAAAACCCGTGCGTCATGGCGTTGACCGGTTCCCGCAAATCCATGCAAATCCCCGCTGGGCCTGCCCGTTGGAATCCAACCTCTTTCTTCCCGGCTACTAATGATCCTAAAGGCAACGACCAGGGGATAGGCTAAAACTGCCGCTTTGCCCTCTCAACACTTGCCGCGGCAAGGGAAAGGCCGGGAAATCACCCCCGGATTGGCTCCATGGGGTACCGGAACCTGACCGAATGTGTGGCCGACCTCGAGCGCCATCAAATGGTGCGCCGGATCGACCACCCCATTGACCCGCACCTCGAAATGGCCGAGATCCAGCGCCGGGTTTACGCGGCGGGCGGCCCCGCCCTTCTGTTCAGCCGACCGAAAAACAGCCGATTCCCCATGGTCTCGAACCTGTTTGGCACGGTCCAGCGGACCCGGTTCCTTTTTCGCGATGCACTGCCCCGGCTTGAAAAACTGATGGCTTTGCAGGGTGACCCCGGAAGGGCGGCCAAGGCACCCTGGAAATTTTGGAACCTGCCGCGCTCCCTTTGGCACGCTTGGCCACGAATGGTATGGCGAGGCCCGATTCTGCAAAACGAGTGCGCCCTCGAAGATCTGCCCGCCCTGAAATGCTGGCCCATGGATGGCGGGCCTTTTGTCACCTTGCCGGCGGTCTACAGCGAATCCCCCGACTCTCCTGGCTGGATGCGATCCAACCTGGGAATGTACCGGGTACAACTGGCCGGCAACGGGTACCTTCCCAACCAGGAAGTGGGCCTGCACTATCAGATTCACCGGGGCCTCGGGGTTCACCACGCGCAGGCCGTCGCCAAGGGTGAAAAACTGCGGGTCGCCGTCTGGGTGGGTGGCCCCCCCTCCCTGGCCGTTTCGGCGGTGATGCCCCTGCCTGAAAATCTGCCCGAGGTTGCTTTTGCAGGTGTTTTGGGCGGCCGCAGGTTGAGCCTGGTCCGCCCGCCCGCCGCCGAAGGCTGCCCCGGGCGGGTGGCGATCCCGGCCGAGGCGGATTTTTGCATCGTTGGAACCATTGATCCCAGCCGGACCAAACCGGAGGGACCATTCGGCGACCATCTCGGCTACTACAGCCTGGTGCACCCGTTTCCCTTCATCCAGGTGGAGAAGGTTTACCATCGCCCGGGCGCCATTTGGCCCTTCACGGTGGTGGGCCGGCCGCCTCAGGAAGATTCCAGCTTCGGTGCGTTCATCCACGAACTGACCGCACCCGTCCTGCCTACGGTTCTAAAGGGCGTGCGGGAAGTGCATGCCGTCGATGCCGCCGGAGTGCATCCCCTGCTTCTGGCTATCGGTAGCGAGCGCTATGTGCCCTATTCCTCCAGCCGCAAGCCACAGGAATTGCTGACCCAGGCCTGCTCCATTTTGGGCCAGGGCCAACTCAGCTTGGCCAAATACCTGCTGATGGTTGCCGGGGAGGATGATCCCGGGCTGAAAGCCCACGACATTCCAGCCTTTTTCAAACACCTGCTGACCAGGCTGGATGCGCGGAACGACCTGCATTTCATCACCCGCACCACGATCGACACACTGGATTATTCGGGCGACGGTTTGAACAGCGGCTCCAAGGTGATCATCGCCGCCGCGGGAGAATCCCGCCGTACTCTGCCTGAAACTGTTCAGGATTTGGGATCGTTTCCGGAGGGCTGGGGCCACCCCAGGGTGTGTATGCCGGGCGTCTTGGCCCTGCAGGGCCCCCGGTGGGAAAAGGCAGGCTCAAACGGCCCGGCTGACGCACAAAAGCTGGCTGAAAGCCTCCCACATCGGCACCCTGTCAACCGTTTTCCATTGGTGCTGCTGGTCGATGACAGCGACTTTGCCTCAGCCAGTATGGATAACTGGCTGTGGGCGGCTTTCACCCGGTCCAATCCGTCATCCGACTTGCACGGAATCGGCGCATTCACCCGCGACAAACATTGGGGGTGCGAGGGGGCCCTGGTGCTCGACGCGCGCGTCAAGCCGCACCACGCGCCCCCGCTAATGGAAGACCCGGCGGTTACCCGCCGGGTCGAGGAACTCGCCGCCAGGGGTGGCCCCCTGGCCGGCCTTTTCTGATACCCCGGTAATGGTGGGAATCAGAACTTCAGGATCGCGTCAAAACCCAGCATCAACTGCTCGGTTTTGGTGCCATCGTTGTAGGGCTTCGCGTCGCCGTCATAGAAGTCCCACCGCAACTCGGGCCGCAGGATCAAGTTCTGGGTGGGCAGCCAGTTCGGCCCCACCGTCAGCGAGAAAAAGTTGCCCGGCAACGGGGTCTTGTTGGGGTTGGAAGGCCGGTTCAAACCCACGCGAGTGCCGTCCACGTCGTTGAACCATTCAAAGCGCGCGCCTGCTTTCCACTTTTCACTCAAAGAATAATAAAGGTACTGGTCAATACCCGCCCACAGCGCTGTGCCGCCAAGCGGAACACCATCCGCTTGAGTGCCCAGCCATTGGTGGAACACATATTCCAACCGGTTGGTGGGCCGGGCCTCCAGGATGAGGCTATAACGCGTGCGGTTGGCGGCGACATTGGCAATGTCGGGAAGCCCGGCCACGTTGGAAGGCTGGTCGCCGGTGATGATGGCAAAAGATGCTGCCAATGAATTCGGATCATTCTGAACCCGGGCACGTCCCAAAAAGTTCACAGCGTTGACATTCGCATCCACGGCGTTCCAACCGTTCACAAGACCGCCAATCACCTCGAAGTTCTTGGTGGGCCGCCATGTGGCCAACCCGCCCCACTCGGTGAAGGGCCCGGCGAATTGATAGCTATAGGCCTTCGAATAGAAGAAATTGCCAACAGCCGGCACTCCTTCATAACCAACAATCGTATAGAAATGCCCCAATTTCACAGACAGTTCCTGTGTGCCGAATTCGGCATACAACTGGGGCATGGCCAGCCCGTAGTACTCACCGCTATTCCACCGTTGCCCACCCCCTGGCTGGATTTCCCAACCCTGTGACATCGCCAGTAGAAAATCCTCGCCGTACAGCAGGTCCACGCGGCCGCCCACGCCTAACGATCCATCCGTTGGCAGCACCCGCTCCGCGATCAGGTAGGCCTGGTTGAACATCGCCTCATTGGCCCGGTCCACGGCGTTGTAGGGTCCGTTGAACTTGCTGCCCGGGTTACCGGAGTTGCCCATGAACCCGCCGTCCAGCCAACCTCGCACGCTGGTCCGGTCGGTTTGGGGAAACAGGAACCAGCCCTGATCCCGAGATATCACCCCAGTCATGACCTCATCATCCAGGACCGGGTCACCCTCCTCGAAATCACCAACCTGCGGGGGAACCTCTCCGGCCCCTTCCGGGGGCTGTGCGGGAATGGCGATGGGCTCCATCCTGGGGGCCTGCCCCCAAGCGTTGGCCCCGAGTATGAGGGCCAGCCCGGCCAGGTATGGCCTCGCCTTTTTGACAACAAGAAGAACTTTTCCCACTGGAATCGCTCCCGGGTATGTCCCATCCTTGGGCACCGAACGTCACCGCATGGCGTGCCGGCTTCCTGCCTGCCTGAGGTTGGCCCGGTGTTGTTACTTTCGTCCAAGGGGCAAATCATTCTTCCCGGTTTGGCCCACGGAAACAGGGTTTCAAGCCGGACGGCCCGGCACACCTGACAAGCCTTGCCCAGTGGTGACGATTGGCTCAACCGGAACCACCCAAACCGTTGCCCGGAAATAAAAAGCCGTTTTTTGACAGGTTCCATCAGGGCGGTTTTTCGCAAGCAAAAAAAACTGGCGGGCCCATCGGCCCGCCTGCTCAAAAATCATTGATCAACCTGTTTTGTTACATGTCGCGGCGGGAGAACTGGGTCACGCCAATTACCGCGCTGAGGATCGAAACGCCCAGCGCCCAGCCCACCACTTTCTTCAGAATCTCCAGGTGAAACTGGCCGCGCAGGACGAACGGCAATTGCTCCAGAGTCCATTCCGGTGAGTGGGCGCCGTCAGGCAGGCTGCTCAGGAGCATGCCGCCGCCATACAGTAGCACCCAAAGCACCGCGATGCTCACAAACGAGTTGGCGACCAGCGCGCTGACCATCACACCCAGCGACACCACCACGGCAAGCATCGCGGCGGAAATCCCCAGCGCGGCAAGACCGCCAACGATATGAATGTCCTCGTGCAGGAACATCTTGGCCGACGCCAAGCCCACCAGCCCCAGGGCAAAATGGGTGCCTAGGATCGCCAGCATCCGGCCGTGCCACTTGCCCATGTAATATTGGAAACGGCTGATGCCGCGGCTTAGCACGCTGTCAGCCAGGCTTCCCCGTTCCCCGGAGATGCTGCTCGCTGACAAAACAGCCACCAGCGCCACGCTCACAAGCACGGTCCACTGGGTCAGGTCGGCCAGAAAGTGTGATGCGTGCTGCACCACACCGGTCACCTTGTAGACACCCACTCGGTACAACAGGAAACCGGTTCCCGCCGCCACCATCACCAGAACCCACAGCCGATAGACCCAACTGTAGAAAACCTGGCTAATGTCCGTTTCCAAAACTGCCCAGTAGGGCAGCAAAGGGTTGTAAGCCACTTCAGCCACCGGCGGAAGTGGCTCGGGCTGGGGCTGGGCCCCGCCGCGGCTAGGCAGCTTGACGATAGATGCGGGTGAAGCCACGCTGCTCCTCCTTCTCTACCAGATCGAGGTAGGCTTCCTCGGTCTGCTGCCCGACGCTGCGCACCCCAACCAAGCCCACACGCGCCTCGTCCACCGCCGACAGAACCATCGCCATGGCGGGTGCGGCGGCCACATCATCCTGCAGTTGCACAGTCATGCGGCGGTGTTGCAGCGAGGCGTGTTTCACCTCACCCAATCCCTTCACACCTTGCAACGCCCGGGCCACGGCCTTCTGCTCGCCCTCGAGATCCAGTTCGTAGTGGTTGCGGCGCATCCGGCCCTTCAGGTCCTGCAGGGGCCCGGAGTAGATAAGATGACCGTTGCTCAGCACCGCCGCGTGGTTGCACACCTCGTCGATGTCACCCAGATTGTGGCTGGAAACGATCAGCGTCTTTTCCTTACTCAGGTTCTTGATCAGGTCCAGCATGCTGCGGCGCGCTTCCGGATCAAGCCCGTGCGTCGGCTCGTCCCAGATAAGCAGTTCGGGATCATTGATCAGGCTGGTCGCCACCGCCAGCCGGGCGGTCATCCCGGTGGAGAAGGTGGAAATGGGGCTGGCGCTGGCACCTAGCAAGTCCACCGCGCGAATCAGCGAGGCAAGCCTGGGCTTACGCACATCACGTGGCAACCCGAACAGCTTCGCCATGTAATCCAAGTAGGTGATGGGAGTCATTCCCTTGGGAAAGCGAGGATTGGTGGGGATGAAACCGATCCGCCTCCGCAAGTCGGCGGTGTTGGCCCCCATGGGACGGCCGAACACCTTCACCAATCCCGCGGTGGGATGATGCAAGCCAATGATGAGGCGCAAGAGCGTAGTCTTGCCCGCACCATTGCTACCCAACAAACCCAGAACGCAGCCGCGTTCCAGCTTGAGGGTGACATCGTTCAGGGCGATTTGGCGGTTTTGATAAATCTTCGTCAGTTGCTTCGTCTCAACCACCAAATCCTCCGCAGCGGTTTCCGCCACGGTGCGCCTCCCAGGTTCCAATTCGCAGTCCAAAAAGCTGGACAGTCACTCTTCATCTTCGTCCGGTTGGCCCCCTCTCCATCAGTCCTTGTGGGTCGCATCTTCGATTCTCTCGGAATCGGTCGGTTGACCGGCGGGCTTTGCCTCGTTTACCCTCTTTGACATGGATGCCCTGCAAACACCCCATCTCAATCCGCCTTCCCCCTTGGTTCGGGCGGCTCTCTGGCTTTTTGCGGCATTTTTCCCTGCTTTCTACGCGATCTGGCATTTGGGAATCCTTCAAACCGGTTGGCAGGTCCCCGCGGTCCATGACGGCGATGGACTCATGATGCTGCAATGGATCGATGCCATCAGCCGGGGGTTCGGATTCCTTTCCGATCCCCGGGTCGGATTTCCAGGCACCCAGGACCTCAGTGCCTTCCCCCGAGCCGACTGGCTACATCTGGGAATTTTGTGGATTTTGGGCAAGACGGGCATTTCGGCCGCTTTCACATACAACCTATACCTGGTCATTGGTTTCAGCCTCTGCTCGCTCAGCGCCACTGCCTTTTGGACGCTGGCCGGCTGCCCGCTTTCACGGGCCTGTGTGCTGGGCGTGTTTTTCTCCCTCCTCCCCGGACATTTCCAGCAGGTGCACCACCTGTTCCTCGCGGGCTACTTCCTGATCCCTTGGCAGGTGGCCCCCGGGATTCGTCTGGCCAAAGGCAATGGGTTGGACCGCTGGGTTCCCACCTGGGATGAATGGTTCTTCGCCCTGCTGGGTGGGCTGGCTGGCCTGTACTACGCCTGGTTCGCTGCGTTTGTGGTGGTGATTGCCGGGCTGCGGGCCGCCTGGCTGGCCAAGTCCGCCAAGCCGCTGGGGCAAGTGGCCATTCTCAGCCTGGTGGCGGCTTTGGCGGCGGGCTCAGGTTGGCTTCCCACGCTGTTTGCCGAAGGGGATACCGGAAAAAATGCGGCAGTCGGCGCACGCATGGCCCTGGAAGCGGAAACTTACTCCCTGCAACCGCTGGCCTTGGCGCTTCCGCCGCAGGGCCATGTCAGTGGCTTGGGCCTTTTTCGGGCCGAGTACATGGGCCCCCACCGCGCCCTTCACGAGGCGGAAGCCGGCTATGTGGGCATCACGGCATTGACGGGCCTGTTGCTTGCCCTCGCCGCCCTGCTGATGGCCCCCAGGCAAAACATTGCAGAGGCATTGGGCCTGCTGGCCATTGGAGCTTTTGTATATGCCATCACCGGTGGCATGGGCGGCTTGGTGGCTTGGTTGGTCCCCGGAATCCGCGTTCTGGGCCGGATGAGTTTTATTTTGGCGTTTGTCGGCCTGAGCGTTTGGGCCCTGTGGCCCAAATCCAGCGTCGGCGGTTGGCGAAGCTGGGCCATGCTCATGGTCTGGCTGGTGGTTGGAGCCGCGGACCAATTCATCAGGCCGGAAAGCGCCAAGCCGTCCATCAGGAAAAGCGACTGGTCAGCCTTGGCTGAAATGGGCCAGGCAATCACAGAAGCTTATCCCCAGGGCGGCAAACACTTTCAATTGCCATGGCTGGGTTACCCTGAGGGCACTCCCCCAGGCTCCATGGACGGCTACGCGCACCTTGCCGGCATCCTGCATGCCCCCACGCAAACCTTCAGCGGCGGAGGCATGAAAAACACCCAGGCCGACGCATGGCAGCGCTGGGCTGGCTCCCTCCCCGTGGCCTCCATGCTCTCCGCCCTGAAAGAAAAGGGATTTGACGGTCTCTGGCTCGACACCCGCGGCTACAGCCCCGAATCGTTGGAGAAAATCACCCGGGATTTGACCAAGCACCTGGAGGCCCCAGCCGGGCCTTGGGCCAACCGGCTCTGGTACAATCTCGCCACAGCGCGAGACCTGCCGCCCCCTCCCGAAAAGGCCCCCCTCCTCCTCCTGCAAAAAGGCATGCTGCTGGACCCGCTGGGGTCACCCTCAGCCCTTTCGTTCCGAATGCGGGGAACCGGTGCCATTCGTATCCACAATCCCGGGCCCGCTGGCCGTTTCCAGCTCCACCTCAAAGCCGAAGAGGGAGCCACGCTCCCCTCAGCGCTGGTACTGGATGACCTGGCACACGAGACCCTGACATTTGGACCTGACCACAAACTCGAAAAAGACCTGGTGATCGATTTGCCGGAGGCAGATTCCAGGGACCTGCTTTTCCAAACCGCCCGTACCTGGCTTCGGCCGGCCCCAATGCCCCTCCACGATGCCGCCGTTTGGGTCGAAATCCGCTCGGCCCCGTGAAGAGAAAACACGGTGCGAAATGGGCTTTTTTGGGGCATGCGTCGAACTTGCCGTAAAGCGCTTGGCCGGCTAATATTGGGAAATCTGGCGACGTAGCTCAGGGGTTAGAGCAGGGTCTTCATAAGGCCAAGGTCGGTGGTTCAAATCCACCCGTCGCTATTACCAGATCACTCAAGCAATCATCCCATAAAAAGCGGTCTGCGGTTTTATACCGTTGCCCGCTTTTTCCATTTTTTCTGCCCCCGCCATCCACCTCTCGGCCGGTTGCGGTACCCTCGGGAGACGGGCTTTTTGTGTCGTGACTGGAACGGAACCATGTATCGCTATCTCCGCATATCCACCTTTGCATTGGCTACCCTTGTGCTGGCCCACCCTACCCGGGCCCAAAATGCCCAGCCTGAGACCAAAACTCCCCAGGAAGATATTCGCGAGCTCAAGCTGAAGGACTGGCAACCCAGGTCCATGCTCAAGGCCAAGGTCACCCGGGTGGAGAAACCACGCTACCCGGTGATCGATGTCCACAATCACCTGGGCGGCGGCAAAGACCGTCTCAAACCCGAGGTGGTCGCCAATTACCTCACCGAGATGAACGAGGCCGGCATCCAGACCGTGGTCAACCTCGATGGGGGCTGGGGCGATCGCCTTCGGGAAACCGTCGCCGCGCTCGACACCGCCCACCCCGGCCGTTTCCTTACTTACGCCCTAGTCAATTTCGACGACATCGATGCCCCCGATTGGGGAGAGCGCGAGGCCGCCCGCCTGGAGGAAAGCTTCAAGGCGGGTGCCAAGGGACTGAAATTCCACAAAACCTTCGGCCTGCGTGTCCGCTACAAGGACGGCAAGCTGATGCCGGTGAATGACCCCAAACTGGATCCCATTTGGAAGGCATGCGCCCGCCACGATCGCCCTGTCATCATCCATGTGGCCGACCCGGCCGCCTTCTTCACCCCGCTCGACCGCTTCAACGAGCGCTGGCACGAACTCAACAAGAACCCCGGCTGGCTCTTCTATGGCAACGGCAACCCCGATCGCCAGGACCTGCTCGGTCAGCTCCACCGCGTGATCGGAAGAAATCCCCAAACCACCTTCATCAACACCCACTTCGGCAATAACGCCGAGGATCTCGACAGCGTCGGCGACAAGCTCGACAAATACCCCAACATGTTCGTCGATTTCGATGCCCGCATTTCCGAACTGGGCCGGCAACCCCACACAGCGCGCAAGTTTTTCCTCAAATACCAGGATCGTATCCTCTTCGGCACCGACACCACCCCCCGCCGCGAGGCCTTCCGCATCTACTACCGCTTCCTCGAGACCGACGACGAATATTTCGACTGCTCCGAAAGCCACCACCTGCAGGGCTTCTGGAACATCCACGGCATTTCACTGCCCACCGAGGTGCTCGAGAAGGTTTACCGCAAAAACGCCGAGCGCGTCCTCTTCGGTTTGAAGTCGAAAGAGGAGCGGGCCAGAATGCTTCCGCCCACCGCCACCGTGCGCAAAACCGCGGATTTCGAGGTGACCGGCGACGGCTCCAACCCGGCTTGGGCCGGGGCCGAATGGCTGCCGCTCAACAAGCGCCCCGGAGGCGGGCTCTATCACACTGCCCGCTTCAAGCTGCTCTATTCCCCCAAGGGTATCTACACCCTGATGGAGGCGACCGACAATCGCCTCACCGCCACCTTCGACAAGGATTTTGAAAATCTCTGGACCGAGGATGTCTTCGAGGCTTTCCTCTGGCCCGAGGAAAAAGACCCCATCTATTTCGAGTACGAGATTTCACCCCTCAACCGCGAGCTCCCCATCGTCGTCCCCAACCTTGAGGGCAGGTTCAAGGGCTGGCTTCCCTGGCACTACGATGGCGAACGGAAAACACGCAAGGCTACCAGCGTGACCGGCGGCGACAAAAAATCCGGCGCCGCTATCACCGGCTGGAAGGCCGAGGTCTTCATCCCCTTCGCCCTGATGGAACCGATGCGCAATGCCAAGCCGGATTCAGGCAGTCGCTGGCGCGCCAACTTCTACCGGGTGGACCACGATGGCGGCATGTCCACCGGCTGGGACTGGGCCCGCGTCGGCCCCAGCTTCCACGACTTCCGTAACTTCGGCACTTTGATTTTTGAATAACGATCGGTCACTCCGGGCGGAGAATCACCCATGGACTTGGTAGCCTTTCTCTATTTCCTGCTCATCGGCCTCGCTGCCGGCTGGCTCGCCGGCGTCATCATGAAGTCCCCGGGCGGACCACTCAACAACCTCATCGTCGGCGTGATTGGCTCCCTGCTGGGCGGTTTCCTTTCCCAACTGCTGGGTCTGCATGCGTCCGGACTGCTGGGCAGCCTCATCGTGGCCACTGCTGGCGCCGTGGCCTTCATCGCCCTGCTCCGCGTCCTCAAAAGCCCGGGGGAAAGGCCCCGATAAAAATGGCGAAAGCGGGTGGCTGATTCAGCCATCCGCTTTCGCCATGGTTGCGCCCGATTGGTCGTGCCGGCGCAAGGGTAGGGTTACCTCTACCGGTTCTTTTCCGACTCCGGCGTCGGGTGAGCCACCTTGGGCCACTTCCGCGCGAAACCGTCATTCGTCCATGTCACATCGTTGTCCATGTCATGGCAGGTCTGGCAAAACTGGTCGGCTTTCAGAATTCGCGACTTCTTCTGCTCCGGTGTTTCCCCTTCCTTCGCCTTCCAGGGATTCATCAGGGCATGCCAGGCCGGGTCCGAACTGTTCTTCATGTGCTCGCTGGCCGGTCCGTGGCAGCTCTCGCAGCCCACGTTGACCAGGGTGGGGGTTTTCTCGGCGGAGACAAATCCCCCCTTGTAGCCATAACCCACCGTGTGGCAGACAATGCACTCAGGGTCATGCTGCCGCCTTGAAGGATTTTTAGCATCCACCAAGGTCGTGTAGGCGTGGCTGTGACCCGACTCCTTCCAGGTCTTGTAGGCGGACTGGTGGCACCGCTCGCACTTTTCCGAGCCCACATAACGCGGCGTGCTATCAGGCTCCGCCGCCTGGAAGGGATGGTTCACCTGCGGATGCCGCTCCAGGTACTTGTCGCGCTCCAGTTCCTTGGTGTAGCGCTCCATCAACACGGCCACTGGGTTTTCAGCCTCCTGGCCCTCCGGGGTGAGGTAGTCCTCGCTCATTTGGACCAGGGCGTACTTGCTGGTCGGCTGCGTCGCGGTCTTTCCTTTCCAAAGGCCCAGCACCCCCAGGTGCTTCCCCTTGTGCCCCACCCGCACCACCACCGTTTCGCCCCCATTCGGCTGGGCGATGCGCACCGGTTGGCTGGAGGGTTCATCCTCCTCGGAAAGGGCCAAAATCACCTGGAACCCCGGAAAGGCTTTCGCCAGCGCCTCCACTTCCCGCGGTTCCTGGCCGGGAGCCGCCTTGGTGAAATACCCTTGGTACAAAAGCACCCGCAACTCAATCCCCGCCGCATCCATTTCCTTCTGAACCTTGGCCAGGGCGTCCGCTGCCGGCGTGAACACCACCTGCTTGTCCTTGATGCCCTCGGCCACCCGCGGGCCGGTCACCGAGGTCACTCCCACCTTCCAGGGCTGTCCTTCCACTGCCACCTTTTCCCATGCCGCGGTCTGTTCGGGAAACAGGTCGCCCGCATCCTTCAGGTTAGCGGAAAGCACCTTGGGCTTGGTCTCGTTCAGGGCGTATTCACCCAGCACCTTGAAAAGCCCCATGCCGGCCTCGTAGGCCCCGAACCCGACAGCATGAACACCCATCTCCTTCAGGGCTAGCATGCTGTAGCGGTATTTTATCAAGCCCTGTTCATTGCCCAGGTTGACCGGCCCGCCTTTCTGCGGAATATCCCCCACATCAAAGGCGGCCACTGGCCAACCCCGGCTCTTCAATACCTTCAAAAAGTTTTGCCGCCGCTCCAGTCCCCCCACCTGCGGGCGCGAGCAACCGCAGGGCA
>DKBS01000019.1 GCA_002451275.1 Planctomycetaceae bacterium UBA6894
TCGGCGCACAAGGCGCTGGTAACGGCAGGAACAAAGGCGCGGGTGCTGGAATCGGCCCGCAGGGCGCTAGTAACGGCGGGAACAAAGGCGCAGGCGATGGAACCAAAGGCCTGGGTGACGGGCTGAAGGGGCTCGGGTCCAAGCTGCGCGCTGGTGTCCCTGACCCCGCAGAAGGCATGGCCAAACTGCCACGGGCCGAAAAGACCGGGGCCGACCCCCTCGCCAAGGTGGGCGAAGGACCAACGGTGGACCCGGCCGAAATCGATGCCAAAAAGCTGTCCCGCAAGCAGGACCGTCGCACCAACAGTCTGCTCAGCCGTCTGGGTCTGGATGGCAGTGGGCAGGCAAGCAATGGTGACACTGATACCGATGGTGCGGAAGTCGGCGGGCGTGGCCGTCGGTTCGGCCGCCTCCTGGGTGCCGGACCACTGCTGGCCGCTGGCCTCAGCCCCGATGAGGTTCCAGAAAATCTGATCCCTGAAAACCCCACGCCAGCGGGCAATCCTGGCACACCCCCGGTGGTCCATTTCAGCGCCCCGGTCTTCAATGGCCCTGCCGTTCAGCCCATCGCTCCGCGGCCATGGCGGCCGGATGGCGGCGTGCCCCGCGGCATGGCCAACGCCTTCACCAATGCCAGCGACACCCGTCCGGTGCCGGCCGACTTTGGCAAAAACCATCTAGGGCACAACGCCTTCGCCAATCCGCCAGTGGGTGGGGAAAATATGCCCGCGCCCTATGTGATGCCTGAAAACATGCACCCGGCGCTGATGGAGGCCCTGAAAAAGAACCCCCATCTGGCCCAGCAGATGGCCACCAACCCCGATCTGGCGAACATGATCATCGCCCAGGCGAATTCCCGGGCCGGGATGGGCAACATCATGTTGGCACCGGGCCAGATGCCTCCGGGCATGATGCCTCCTGGAATGATGCCCCCCGGCATGATGCCTCCCGCCATGGGTGCTCCGGGCATGATGCCAGGCGCTCCGGTGCTCAATAACCCCGGCGCGATGCAACTGGCCCCCGGTGGCGTGATGGGCACTCCTGTCAGCCGCGCTCCCGCCCAACAAACGGAAGTCCCCCTGGGCCTGCTGAAGGACTCGCTTCTTCCCTCCGAGCGTGAGGCCGCCCTCGACATGCTCGGCAACCCCCAGCTCTCCAGCTCTTCCGAAGTGGTGGGTGCGGTGGTGAAGTGCCTGGCCAGCGATCCTGCCCCGGCAGTCCGCGCAGCAGCCGCCCGCACCCTGGGCAAAATGGGCTGCAAGGCTCCTGAGGCGGTCCAAACTCTCCAGGCCAGCCGCTCGGACAGCGATGCCAGCGTCCGGCTGGAGGTCGACAACACCCTGCTTCTGCTCTCCAACCGGTCGAAGTAACCAGACCGCGCAAAAGAGCATGCGATTCACGGAGAGGCAGGTCCAGGGCCCCGTAACCCGCCAGTTCGGCAAACCCTGACTTGCTCCCCCTACGCTCCAGCCGCCCCGCCGCGCATCCCCCCCGCGCGGCCCGGGCGGCTGGAGTTTTTCCATCCACCAACCACACAGGCCATGGGTATTTTTCTCACCCAACGGCCACATCCTTAAATCTGGGCAATATGGGCAATATCTCCGCTTTTCCCCTTGATCCCACGACCGCAGATTTCTAGACGAGACTTTGGAGAAGGTGCTGTTGCCGTTTCGCCTCAACCGGCGGGCAGGCCTCCACCTTCAGGACGAACGAATTTCCCAGGCGCAAATCAGGACGGACCATGATTCCCATCGACTTAAGCGGCAAAGTGGCCCTCGTTACCGGCGTGGGCGACAACCTCAGCTTCGCCTGGTTCATTTCCAAAACCCTTCAGGCCGCCGGCGCCAAAATCGTGCTGGCCTGCCACCCCCGCATGCTCGGGATTGTCGAAGGCCTGCTGCGCAGCGACAAACCCGATGATGTCGAGGCCCGCAAGCTCTCCACCGGCGGCGAGTTCAAGCCCGAGAAAGTCTACCCCTGCGATGTCAGCTTCGACACCATGGCCGATGTGCCCGACGAGGTGAAGAACGACCGCCGGTATTCGAAGTTCCCCGAGTATTCCATCCAGGGCATGGTGGACACGGTCGGCAAGGAATTCGGCGGCATCGACATCCTCATCCACTCCGTGGCCTTCAGCCGCGAGATCACCAAGTCGCTCATCGACACCAGCCGCAAGGCTTACCACGAGGCCATGGGCATCAGCGCCTACTCGCTGATCAGCCTCACCCGCGCCGCCGCCCCCTACATGGCCAACCGGCCCGGCGGCGCCAGCGTGGTTGGCCTCACCTACATTGCCGGCGAGCGTGTCGTTCCCCACTACGGCGGCGGCATGGGCACCTGCAAGGCCGCCCTGCAGATGGACGCCAAGCAACTGGCCTGGTTCGTGGGTGATAAAAATGTCCGCGTGAACCTGATCTCCGCCGGCCCCTACGGCAGCCGCGCGGCCCGCGCCATCAACAAGGAATTCGACCGCCTGATCGAGCACGCCGCCGAGCATTCGCCGCTGCGCCGCGCCATCGCCGCGGAGGATGTGTCCAACAGCGTGCTCTACCTCTGCAGCCCGCTCGCCTCCGCCGTCACCGGCCAGATCCTGTATGTGGACTGCGGCTACCACGCGATGGTCATCTGACCGTTTTTTTGCGATACTTTCCGAATCAAGGCGGGCCTCCCTGGTGGAGGCCCGCTTGTTTGTGGCGGGGTGAAAAGCAATGGCGGACAAGTCGGCGGTGGCTGCGGATGACAAATGGCAACTGGCCAAGGGCTGGCGCTTTTCCGGCGAAGCCTGCGGCATGCGCGGTGACCAGGGCCGTCGCGACATGGCGCTGTTTGTCTCCGATGCGCCCGCCAACGCCGCCGGCGTCTTCACCACCAACCTGGTGCACGCGGCCCCGGTGAAGGTGAGCCGCGCCGCCATCGCCGAACAGGGTGGCAGGGGCTTCCGCGGCGTGGTCATCTGCTCGGGCAACGCCAACGCCTGCACCGGGGCCCAGGGCATGGCCGACGCGGCCGCGATGCGCGACCTCGCCTCCCAGGCGGCCGGCACGCCCCAGGGTTCCTTCCTGGTGGCCAGCACCGGCGTCATCGGCCGCAAGCTACCCATGGAGCGCGTGCGCTCAGGCATACAGGCCGCCGGCAAGACCCTCGCCCCCTCCCCCGACGGCCTTTCCCACGCGGCCGAGGCCATCATGACCACCGACACCCGCATCAAGGTCTCCACCCGCCGCATCGACCATCCCAAGGGGGCTATCACGCTGACCGGCGTGGCCAAGGGTGCCGCCATGATCGGCCCCAACATGGCCACCATGCTGGCCTGCGTTTTCACCGATGCGCCCGCCACCCACGAGCAACTCCGCCCCGCCCTCAAGAGCGCGGTGGATCGCAGTTTCCATTGCGTCTCGGTGGAAGGGCACACCAGCACCAACGACACGGTGTTCGTGCTGGCCAACGGCCTGGCTTGGCGGCCGGATGCCGGTCACCTCGATGCCTCCGCTCTCCAGGCGTTCAACCAGGCCCTGGAAGAGGTCTGCCGTGACCTGGCCCGCGCCATCGCCGAGGATGCCGAGGGCGCCGGCCACCTGGTGGTTCTGGAGGTGAAGGGCGCGGCCGATGAGCATTCCGCGCGCACCGTCGCGCACCGCGTGGCGGAAAGCGCCCTGGTGAAGACCGCCGTGCACGGTGCCGACCCCAACTGGGGCCGCATCGTTTCCGCGGCGGGCTACGCCGGCGTGAAATTCCACGAGGAGGATGTCTCGCTCGAGGTGGACGGTATCCCCCTCTTCCGCAACGGTGAACCGGTGGATTTCGATGCCAAGGCGGTCAGCGCGCACATGCGGAACAACCGCCGGCTCACCTTCAGCCTCACGCTGGGAAGCGGCCCCGGTCACTGCACCTTCTACACCTGCGACATGACCGAGGAATACATCCGGCTGAATTCCGACTACACCACCTGACCGAAACCGGACGGGTGGTCACGCAACTGTGTGGGGATGATGCGATGGCTGCTTCCCGGAAGGCGCTGGCGGTCCTGCTGACCTGGCTGGCATGCGCGCTCCTTCCCGCCCAGGCCGATACCCTGGTGGTCTGCTCCGCCGCGGCGGACAAATCCCTGGTGGTCTTCCGGTTTGATCCCACCCGGGGATCCCTCACCGAGCTGTCGCGTCAGGTCCTTACCGGGGAGCCCGCGGCGTTGCTGCCCTCCCCCGACGGCCGCACCCTGTTCGTGACCCTGAGATCCACCGGCCAACTGACCAGCCTGCGGGTGGATGGCTCCACAGGCAGGCTCACTCCCCTGCGCGTGGTGGACGCCGGTGCCGATCCGGCGCAGATCACGCTCGACAAAAACGGCCAGTACCTTCTCACCGCCTACTACGGTGCCGGCAAGATCAGCGCCCACCGGGTGTTGGACGACGGGTCGTTGTCAGAAAAACCCGCCTGGGAAATCCCCACCCGCGAAAAGGCCCACGCGGTCAGCCTCGACCATGCCGGCCAGTTGCTGGTCGTGCCGCACACCGGCCCCGACACCATCTTCCAGTTCCGCTACCAGCCCGATGGCCGGCCGGCGGCCCTTCTGCCCAAACCCTGGGTGGACCTGCCGCCCGGCACCGGCCCCCGACACGCCGCCTGGCACCCCAAACACCCCATCGTCTACATCAACAACGAGCAGGGTTCCTCGGTGAGCGCCTACCGCTCGGGACCCGACGGCCTCCGGCTCATCGAGGGGTCCACCGTCTCCACGCTGCCCGCCGGTTTTCAGGGAAGCAACAGCACCGCGGAGATCGCCATCCACGGCGGCGGCCGCATGCTGGTGGTGGCCAACCGCGGCCATGACAGCCTCGCCCTGATCCGGGTGGATGAATCGGGCACCAAACTCACACCCGTGGGACACCACAAGACGGAAAAGACACCTCGCTCCTTCTGTTTCGACCCCTTCGGCCGCTATGTCTTCACCGCCGGTGAATCGAGCGGCTTCCTCGAGGTGAGCAAGGCCATGCCCCGCCAGGACAATGGCGCTGCGGAAAGCCTCAAACCGCTCGGGCGCCTGCGGGTGGGGGAAAAACTCTGGTGGGTCACGGCGTTTGAGTCGCCCGTCCAAACCGGTTTGGCCTTCCCCAACGCGCTGAAAAACGAACCGGATCAGCCAGGGCGTCCCGCGTCAGACCGGCGGGAGGAGACCTGGTGGAAATGGCCGCTCACAAGCCTGCCGTTTCTCGGTTCGCTGGGCGCACTGCTTGGCTACCGCAAACGCCTGCGGCTGGCACGGCTGATGGAGGACCTCCCCACCTCGAAGGCCCACGGCGTGTTCATCGGCCTGGTGCAGGTGGAGGGCACCGCCGAGGCGGAGGAACCCCTCACCACCTACATGGAGGGTAAACTCTGCGTCCACCATGCCTGGCATGTGCAGGAGGAATGGCGCCGCACGGTCACCGTGACCAAGACCGACAGCAACGGTAAAACCTACACCGAAACCAAGACCGAATCCGGCTGGACCACGGTCGCCGAGGGGGGCGGTTCCATCCCCTTTTATCTCCGCGACGACTCGGGCACCGTGCGGGTTTGCCCCAACGGCGCCCAGATCGAGTCACAGACCGTTTTCAATGTCACCTGCGGCACCGACAGCGACCTCTACTTCGGCCTGGGTCCGAACCGGATAATCCCCAACAGCACCCAGCGCCGGCGTTTTTTCGAGCAGGCCATCCCGCTCCACGCGCCCATCACGGTGGTGGGTCAATCCCGCGTGCGTGACGATGTGGCGGCACCGGAGATCGCCGCCGACAAAGCCGCCCCCCTGTTCCTGATCACCACCCGCAACGAGAAGCAGGTGCTCGGCAGCTTCCGCTGGGCCCGGGTCGGGTTCCTGGTACTGGGGTCGGTGCTGGTGTCCGGCGGCGTGTTCCTGTGGCATGTCCTCAGCGGCAACAAGCCGGGCACCCCCGGCTTTAACCCGTGGATTTTTGCCCCCGCGCTGGCGGCCTTCTGGTGCCTGGCCCTGGTCATGTATGCCTGGCAGATGTTCAACAGCATGGTGGACCTGCGCAACCGGACCGACCGCGCCTGGTCCCTGATCGACATCGAGCTGAAGCGCCGGGCCGACCTGCTTCCCCCGTTGATCGCCTGTGTCCAGGGGATCAACCGGCATGAAAACCAGGTCCAGCAGAACCTGGCCCGGCTGCGGGCCCAGGCCAGCGCCTCGCCAAATGAGGAGGTGATGGGCCTCTCCGGCGGGTTGAAGGCGCTGGTGGAGGCCTACCCTCAACTGACGGCCAACCGGAACAACGCCGAACTCATGTCCGCCCTGGCGGACACGGAGAATCGCATCGCGATGGCCCGCGAGTACTATAACGACCAGGTCGTCTGGCACAACATCCGCGTCGAACGGATCCCCGACTTCCTTTTCGCCTGGCTGGCCGGCCTGACAAAACGCCACCCCTTCCTCGCCACCGACCTCGAACGGGAGGAAGTGGAGGTGAAGCTGCATGAGTGATTCCGACAGGAGTGCTCGGGTATTATCATTCCGGGATTGGAAATGATTGAAAGATGCATAACTATGGTCTATCCAATCATCAGACACCCGAGCAATGGGCCACTTTCCCCAATTGGAAACGTTTGAAATGGTCTTGAGTGCTCTCAAAGCACAGGGTGCAAAATAAATGACCGTAAAAGAAAGGGCGGATGCCCTGTCCGTCGAATCTCATGTGCAGCGCATGAAGACCGAAGGATCGTTAAGCTGCTTGGAACACAAACCTTTCGTTTAGTTGAAGCGGGTGCCAGCATGTGTACTGCTCGGTTTGGCAATGATTCTGGCCTTGTGCAAATAGAGATCGCCGAAGACCAGAGCCCTGGCAGCAAAACCCATCAGGAAAACGCATCGTTGATTGCCAATATTGAAATCCGTGTACCCGGTTTCTTGGGAAGGATTTCCGAGTTTTTGGACCTATATATTCTCAAAAATTTTGTCTGGGAGCTTCGACGATTGTATGACACCCTGCAGGGGCAGGCTGAATTACATCCGCTGGATGACGACTTTGTCGTGAAGCTGAAAGCAGGGCGCGCAGGTCTTATCGAAGTGTCAGGACATGCCTATTCTTTTTCAACCGGCGTCAACAAATTGAGTTTTGAGTTTGATATCGATCAAACATTTCTGTCGGAACCCCTGGCAGAGTTGGAACGCTTTCTTGCCTGAAAGGCTCCCCCCACCTCCGGTTGCCCCGCAAACCCAAGCTATGGCAGCATATGCGTCGATTGCCATCCAGGGAGGGACGGGCCATGCGCAGCCGTTTGTTGGTTTCCACCGTTTTGGGCAGCTTCGCCGCGCTGGCCGGAATTGACACAACCCTATTTAAAACAAAGGCTTACGGCCAATTCGGCCTGCCGGAAAAAGCCGCGCCCTACCGGCAGGCCCCTGGCGTGGTGCTCGAGGCGGAGCAAATGCTCCTCGCGCAGGGCTTCGAACCCGTCCGCATGGGGCAAGGTAATCTTTTGGTGGATACCGGGGCCCTCCATGCCCTGTCCGGGGAACGGGTCGCGCTGGTTTCCGCACAGGAATCGGGCCAGGCCCGCGGCACGGTCCATTTGCCTGAAAAGGGGGACTACCGCCTGTGGGTCCGCTACGAGCATGTTCCCGGCACCAGCGCGCCGTTCCTGGTCCGGGTCACCCAAGGCTCCACACGGTTCGAGAAATCGGTCGGTGAGGCGGACGCGCCACGCTATGCCCCAGGCGACCTGGAACCCAGAACCAAACACCCGCACACCACCGATGCGATGGGCCTCTACGAGGAGGCATTCACCGTGGAGGGCCTTGAGCCCGGACAAGCGACCGTGGAGTTGGTGGCAAGCCCCCAGCCGCCCGAAGACCGGGCTCGCCAGACCGCCCGCAGTGTCGATCTGGTTGTGTTCACCCGCGATCTGAAAGACACCTGGCGCGCCCACCACGCCAGGCAGACGCCCCGTTACCCCATTCTCGACCTCGCCCGCGACCTGCAGCCCGCCCGCTGGGAAGCCCGATTCCGGCACCAGGCCGGGCAGCCCGCCAGCCCCTCCGCCACCCACCTGCTCACGCGCCAACCATGGGGCGCCTCCACCGGGCCCCTCTTGGTCAGGGGCGACAACACCACCGGCCAACTGCCACCCGGTCAATGGAGCGAATGGGTCGCCATTCCGCTGAAAGACACCACCGGCTCGGGGATGACGGTGTTCAATGGCCCCGATGCGCCGATGGAGGTGGAAATCCGTCCGGCGGGTGGTGGTGCCGTCACCGCGCTCACCGGCCGAAAAACCGTCCGCGCGTTTTTGCCCCCCTATCCGGCCTGGAACGAATCCCCCATGGCTGCCGAGAGCATCCAGGAAAACACCCTGAAAGCCCTGGCGGAAAGCAAGGCCCCCGGCAAAAAACCCACGCTACCCCTCGTCTTTGGCGGCAATCTACCGGTCGGGGCCGAGGGGGCCTACGGCCTCAACTACGCCAGACTGCACCATGCCCTGGGCCTGGTCGCCTGGCACCCAGGCAACAGTGGCGCCAAATGGCGCGAGCACCTGAAGGCCGCCGGCGCCCCCGAGCCGCAATCGGCCGGGATCGCCGCGCAGGACAACGCCCCCCTGCCACACAATGTGGAACCCGCCAAACTCCAGCTCCAGCGCGAGGGACTTTCGGGACAGGCCGCCTGGTACGACCACGGCGACGACTGGAACCTGGCCTCCTGGGTGAAACTGTACCTCGATGATGAAGTCTCCAGGGCCCGCGACAAGCACCAGAAACAGACGCCCGAAAAACTCCTCAACAAGCTCTGGGTGGAATGGCTGCAGAAAAACCGGGCCACCACGCGGCCGCAGGACTACTGGCTGGCCAGCTGGGGCATCTTTGACCGCCAGAAACTGAAGCCCGACGCCTCCGCAGAGGTCGCCCGGTCCCATCCGGCGCTCTACCTCGATTCGCTGGCGTTCTATGAGGATCTCATCCTGCCTTGGCTGGCGGATGGCGCGATGCGGGTGCGCCGTCAGTTGGGCAAGAATGTGCGCGTGGGCGGCACACTGGCCGTCGGCCCCGAGGGCATGCTTGATCCGCTGGCGCTGAAACTGGTCAACTCCAGGGCGACCGACTGGGTGCGGCCCGCCGGCCCCTCCTGGCGGCATGGGCTTTACGGCTCGGTCGCCGCGGGTCTTCTGGATGAGGACTGCCGGGCCTTCATGCGGGCCAACGACCGGGGACTTTTGCGGGCGCAAATACCCGCCACATCGCCCGGGGCGGGCACCGATGATTTTCTCCGGGAGGCCTTCACCCACCTGGCCCATGGCGCCCGCGCCATCGACCTCGCCGGCGTGGGCATGGAGGAAACCCAGCCGGAGCAACACATCGACCACCGCGACCAGGCGCGCTTCCGGGCGGTGCGTGACCTCACCCACGCCATCGGTTTCGCCGAGGACCTGCTGGCCGATTGCAGCCCGGCCAAATCCCCCGTGGCCCTGCTGCTGAGCGAGACGACCCTCCGGTGGGATGTGGCCGGCATTGCCCGGGAGCGGGGCGACCTGGATTGGAAATCCGGCCGCGGCGGCGACCTGCGCACCACCTTCCAGCTCGACCGACAGGGCATCCATGCGGCCCTCACGGCGCTGGGAACCGCTCCCGATGTGGTGCTGGAGGGCGACTGCACACCCGAAGGCCTCGCCGGCCGCAAGCTCCTGGTGGTGGTGGGCGACTGCCTCACCGAGGACCTGGCCAACAAGCTCGACGCCTGGGTCCGCCAGGGGGGCACCGTGCTGGCCACCGCCTCGGCCGGCCGGTTCGACGCGCAGCGCAAGCCGCACAAGGCGTTTGACACATT
>DKBS01000208.1:0-7092 GCA_002451275.1 Planctomycetaceae bacterium UBA6894
TCCATCCGTGGCTCACCCTTCAGGAACATCAGCCGCACCAGGAACTGCTCGGCATGTCCCAGTTCCTCCTGCATTTCCTCCCGCATCTTGGTCGCCAACAGCCCCATGCCCCACTCGTCCAGCACGCAGGCGTGCAGTTGGTACTGGTGCGCGGCGGAGAGTTCCATCGACAGCGCTTTTTGCAGGTTCTTGAGGGTGTTGGGCCGGTTCATGGCTGATTCCTTCATTTTTCTGGAAAACACTACATCACCGGGTTTATTCTACCCGTCCAGGCTTTTCGAGAAACGCCCCGAGCCGCTGGCCCGGAATCCATATCCAGGTCAACCAGACCCCCATTCGGTCGCTTCCGGGCAGGCCCGCCCCGTCGTCCAAAAGCCAGCCCTTGGTTATCCAGAGGACCGGAGTGCCGGTTGGTACGAGAGGCCGAGCAAGCGGTGGGCAATCCCTAAGTTTTGGGGTTTTGGGCAATCTAGGCTGACTCAGCTTCGATTTTCCGGTGGCTTGCCTTCGGTGCCTTCACTGCTATAAATGGTTTACTCGGAAATCGGTTTTTCCCGGAGACTTGCCTAAAGTCAACCTATCGAACACCAACTCGTCGAGGGGCGCTGCGACGGCACGCATGGGCGTACCTGCCAGGCTCGAAGGGGTGGACCATCACTGTGCAACGGCGCCCTTCATCGTTTCAGGAGACTGTGAACGTGACCGCTGTTGCCACCAAGACTGCGACCTTCAAAGACTATCATGTAGCCGATATCGGCTTGGCCCCCTGGGGCCGCCGCGAGATCGCCATCGCTGAAACCGAGATGCCCGGCCTGATGGCAATCCGCGACGAGTACGCGGCCAAGCAGCCCCTGAAGGGTGCCCGCATCACCGGCTCGCTGCACATGACCATCCAGACCGCCGTGCTCATCGAGACGCTGAAGGCGCTCGGGGCCGAGGTCCGCTGGGCCTCGTGCAATATTTTCTCCACGCAGGACCACGCCGCCGCCGCCATCGCGGCCGCCGGCATCCCCGTGTTCGCCTACAAGGGCGAAACCCTCAAGGAGTACTGGGAGTACACCCACAAGATCTTCGAGTGGGCCGACGGCGGTCACACCAACATGATCCTGGATGACGGCGGCGACGCCACGCTGTTGCTGCACCTGGGCGCACGCGCCGAGAAGGACATCAAGGTTCTGGACAAGCCCGGCAGCGAGGAAGAGCAGGTGCTGTTCGCCTCCATCAAGGAGCGCATCGCCAAGCAGCCCGGTTGGTATTCCGAGAGGCTCGCCGCCGTGAAGGGTGTGACCGAGGAGACCACCACCGGCGTGCATCGCCTCTACCAGATGCACAAGCGGGGTGAGCTGAAGTTCCCCGCCATCAATGTGAACGATTCGGTCACCAAGTCGAAGTTCGACAACCTGTACGGTTGCCGCGAGTCGCTGGTGGACGGCATCAAGCGGGCCACCGATGTGATGGTCGCCGGCAAGATCGCCGTCGTCGCCGGTTACGGCGATGTGGGCAAGGGCTCGGCCCAAGCCCTGCGGGCCCTGTCCGCCCAGGTGTGGGTCACCGAGGTCGATCCCATCTGCGCGCTGCAGGCCGCCATGGAAGGCTACCGCGTGGTGACCATGGAATACGCCGCCGACAAGGCCGACATCTTTGTCACCGCCACCGGCAACTACAAGGTCATCACCCACGCCCACATGGCGAAGATGAAGGACCAGGCCATCGTCTGCAACATCGGCCACTTCGACAACGAGATCGATGTCGCGTCGCTGGAGAACTACCGCTGGGAAGAGATCAAGCCCCAGGTGGACCATGTGATCTTCCCCGACAAGAAGCGCATCATCCTGCTGGCCAAGGGCCGTCTGGTGAACCTGGGCTGCGGCACCGGTCACCCCTCCTATGTGATGAGCTCCTCTTTCGCCAACCAGGTGCTGGCGCAGATCGAGCTGTGGCAGCACAACACCAAGTACCCCGTCGGTGTGTATGTGCTGCCCAAGAAGCTGGACGAGCATGTGGCCCGGCTGCAGTTGAAGAAGCTGAACGTGCAGTTGACCGAGCTCACCCCCGAGCAGGCGGCCTATATCCATGTGTCCAAGGACGGTCCCTTCAAGACCGACAGCTACCGCTATTGATCGGCGCATCGCCTGAATAACGGTAAACCTGACACCCGCCGGCTTTGCCGGCGGGTGTTTTTTGTTCAGCGGACGGTGGATGGATTACCTGCGGAACCCGAGGTCCCGCGCGGTGATGGATTGAACCTGGTTGTAGGCTTCCTGGTTGCGGCCTTTATCAGCCTCCTCCCCGGTGAATGCTTCCCAATTGGGTGTGGAAGCCTTTTTGGGATAGTGCCTTTCATCGGCACGGATGCCGGCCTTGTTCCCCGCCCCCCTGTTGGTGGCAAAGCATTCCTCCATGAACCGGTGGTATGCCTCCCGGTATTCGGGAGTCCAGAGGAACTCATAGGTCCGGAATTCCCTGTCCGCATCCCGTTTGGCCTGGAGGATCTCTTCCGGGCTCCAGTCGAGGTAGCCGCCCACACGGTGCCGGTATGAGAAAATCTGGTTCAGCAGCGGGCTGATCAGCGCGATCCGCTTGATCCTTTCCGTCATCGCGGCCTCCGCCAATTTCTGCTTGCGCTGGAAAAGGTAGGCCACCACCACAACCACCACAGGTGTGGCCAGTGCCCCGAGCGCCTTGGCCACCTCGACGAAGGTGTTCAAAAAACTACTTTCCATGTCTGAAAAAAGCTCCTCGTCCCTGAATTGGCCGGGGTGGCCAACAGTCAGTGGCCTGATTGCCCCGACCTCAGCGCATTCACCTGCCGATGCACCGACTCCACAATCCTGTCCTCCACCTCCACGCTGAACGGGCCCGGCAGCGACTGGTAGATCACCGCCTCGGTGCCCTCGTAGCCGCCTTCCAGCAGCACCCGGCGGGTGGGGACATAGGCATGCACCAGGTTGGAGTAACCGGCCACCCAAATCGGCTTGCCCTCGGCCCGCAGTTCCCCCTTGAGCCGCAGGGCGTAATCCACCACCGGTTCGCCGCCCAGCGCCACCAGGGTCAGTTTTCCACCCAGTTCCAGAACCTGCACCGGCAGCGGGTAGTCCGGCGGGCGGTCACCGGGGTTGGGCCATTCCTTCAACACCCACTGGGCGTGTCGAGCAACGAAACCGTTGCCCGATTTTGCCCGCGCCTCCAAATCAGCCCGCGGCGGAAGTGGCGCGAAGGGCAGGGGGCAAATCTCCAGGGATTTGGCCAGGGTCGGGTCCAGCATCAACGGTTTGGTTGCAAGCCCCGATTCCACCGCCGCCGCCAGGGCCAGGCCGTTGGGCTCCGCACCGGCGTCACCCCGGTTCGGCGATGGGTTCTGGTCCCCCCCGCAACCGGCCAGGAACAACGCCACCGCTCCCGGGTGGTCCTTTTCCAGTTGGCGCTGGGCGAAGCCCGCGTAGTCACCGTTGATCTTCCGAGTGGGGCCCAGGGCGGTGTTGTGGCAGGCGAAGCCGAACACCACGCCCGCCAGTTTCCCGTCGGTGGCTTCTATCCGAAGCACGGGCACCTCGTGATCAACCGGCCCGTTCGGGTTGGGGGCCAGGCGGAACCCGGTGGGGGTGGGTAAACGGCGATTCATCGAGGTGGCGCTGCGTGAGGCGCTGTAGCCAAGGGTTGCCGGTGCCTGCGATGTCAACGCGCCGCGAATGGCAAGGTCGATCTGTTTGACGAGGAATTCGACATACGCGTCGGCCCGTTTTCCCCATTGGGGATCGATGCCCCAGTCGGTCACCGTCCGGCTAGAGACCATGGGCCCGCCATGGGTGTGCGAGGTGTTCACCAGCAGCTCTTCCTGATTCAGGCCGTGGCTTTTTTTCGCCATGGCCACGATGCGGTCGCGCAGTGTTTGGGGAATCTCAATCAAGTCCAAACCGACGATGACCAGTCGGCTCCCCCGGCCATCCGCCAATGCCAGTACCCGGGCGTACAGGTCGGTCAGCACACCGTCTGAAGGACCGTTGCGGGCGGCGTACCCGGCCATCCAAACCGGTTGGGTGGGAGTGATTTTTTCGCGGGCCATGCCGGCTTTCCACAGGCCTGCCTCGCCGGCCGAAGCCTTGCAAACCCAAAGTAAGCAGTGCACCGCAAAACAGAAAAGCAGTCGAACGGGAATGGTCATGGGTCTGCCGCCTGACTGTGGAGCCATAATCAATTGCAGTGGTTGGCCAGAGGGTGATTATTCGCCATCCGGGGCGACCGGGCAAATCCCGGCGGGGAAACTAATGGGCGACCCCATGGGCCCAGGATGCGAGGGCTTTGCCTGAACTGTTCCTGTAGGCCGGGTATAATCATCCCCATGAATACAAAAGACATCCTCGACCAGCTCAAGGCCTTGGGTAACCCTGCCCGGCATGCCCACAATGTCCGTGCCGGGGCCCCGGAAAACCAGTTCGGCGTAATGCTTGGCGACATCCGCGCCATCGCCAAGAAGCTCAAGACAAACCACGAACTCGCGCTGAAGCTGTGGGACACGGGCAATGTGGAGGCGCAACTGGTCGCCACGCTCATCATGAAGCCCAAGGCCCTCACCCCCGACCAACTCGAAACGCTGACCCGCTCCACCACCTGCTCCCAAGTGGCTGACTGGTTGAATGGCTATGTCGTCGCAAAGCACCCCAGTAAGGATGCCCTGCGCGAAAAATGGATGGTGGCCAAGGACCGCTGGGCTGCCCGAGCCGGGTGGAACCTGACTGCCAGCCATATCAACAAAGGCGCTGATGACCTCGACCTGCCCGCATTGCTCGACCGCATCGAAAAGGAGATGCCGAAAGCCGCTCCGGAGGTGCAGTGGACCATGAACAACACGCTGGCAGCCATTGGCATCCACCACGCCGACCTGCGCAAGCGGGCCGTCGCCATCGGCGAGAAGATCGGCCTGTACCGCGATTGGCCTGTGTCCAAGGGGTGCATCATCCCATTCGTGCCGGTGTGGGTGGAGGCGATGGTGCAACGCAAGGGTTGAAGGGTGGTGCCGGGCCTGCGAAATGGTATTCAGGCCTTCTTCACAAACTCTGACTTCAGCTTCATCGCGCCGAAGCCATCGATCTTGCAGTCGATGTCGTGGTCCCCGTCCACCAGGCGGATGTTCTTGACCTTGGTGCCCACCTTCACGGAACTGGATGCGCCTTTCACCTTCAGGTCCTTGATCACCTGCACCGTGTCCCCGTCCTTCAGCTCGTTGCCAAAAGCGTCTTTCCAGACCCGCTTTTCCTGGGCAACCTGTCCCGCGCCGGGGTTCCAGCGGTTGTCGCATTCCGTGCAGACCAGGAATTCGCCGTCTTCATAGGCGTATTCGGATTGGCACTGGGGGCAGGGAGGTGTGTCACTCATGGAAATCCCACAGATGGTCAAGGGGAGGAGGTAGATTCAACTCCCTGAATTCTATCAGGCCCGTGGCTGAGCCTTCCGGTTGCCCGATGGTTGCATGGCCAACCTCCGGATCGTACGATGCCCCGGAAGGTGTTTGGGCCGGCCAACAGCCGGCCATGGATCGGATAAACCCTCCCGGTGCCAACCCATGTTGATCCTCCCCCGCATCGACCGTCGCAAAATGATGCAGGCAGCCGCGTTGTCAGCCATCCCGGCTTGGCAGTTGCCCCAGCTTGTCGCAGATGAACCCAAGAAGGCGGGCGAAAAACCGAAGATCGCCCTGATCGGCTGCGGTGGCATGGGCAAGGGCGATGCGAGGAACGCCGCCCGTTTCGGCTCCGTGGTGGCCGTCTGCGATGTGGACACCAACCGGGCAGCCGAAGCCGCCAAACAAAATGGCGGTGCCAGGCAATACACCGATTTCCGCAAACTGCTCGATACCGAGAAGGATGTCTCGGTGGTCATCAACGCCACACCCGACCACTGGCACACGCTGGTCAATCTGGCGGCGGTGAAGGCTGGCAAGGATGTCTACAGCGAGAAGCCGCTCACGCTCACCATCGATGAGGGGAAGCGCCTGGTGGCCGCCGTGAAGGCCCACGAGCGTGTGCTGCAAACCGGCAGTCAGCAGCGCAGCGACAAACTGTTCCGCCAAGCCTGCCTGCTGGTCCGTTCGGGTCGCCTGGGCAAGATCCACACGGTGACCAGCGCGCTTCCAGCCGGTCTCCGCGGCGGACCGTTCAAATCGGTGGAAGTGCCGAGCGGGCTCGATTGGGACATGTGGCAGGGGCAGGCCCAGGCCACCGACTATGTCCCGGAGCGCTGCTTCACGAACTTCCGGTTCTGGCTGGATTACAGTGGCGGCACCCTCACCGACTGGGGCGCCCACCACAACGACATTGTCTTGTGGGCGATCAACCAGACCGGCCCCACCTCGGTGGAAGGCAAGCGCCTGGCAGAACCGGTCCCGGGCGGCTACACGGCCCCCTCCGAGTACGAGATCGCCTACGGGTACGCGGGTGGATTGAAGCACATCTGCAAGAGCACCACCGCCAGCACCATCTTCGGTGGCAGGCCGGACAAGCCGGTTCCCCGCCACCTGATGGACCACGGCGTCAAGTTCGAGGGAACCGACGGCTGGCTGTTCGTCACCCGCGGCAAGATCGAGGCGAGCAAGCCGGAGATCCTGGGCGACAAACCCTCCGCGCAGGAGCAGGGTGTCCAGGTCAGCGACGACCACATGGCCAATTTCTTCGACTGCGTGGCAACCCGCAAGGCGCCCGTCTGCGACGCCGAGACCGGCCACCGCTCCGTCTCCGTCTGCCACCTGGGCGGCATTGCTCTCAGATTGGGCCGCAAACTGAAATGGGACCCGGCCCGGGAAGAGTTCACCGGCGACCGCGAAGCCAACACCCACCTCGCCCGCGAACAGCGCAAGCCCTGGACCTATGACATCGCGTGAAACAGTCAAAAAGATAAGAAATAGAGACAAAGATTAAGGGATTTTTGAATCGGATGGCGGGTTTGTATATTTGTCTGGCTATTTAGAGGCTATTTCATAATTATGTAACGATTTAGCCAAGGCGGTGAATTAGTTTGCGGCCTCGCTGGCGAAGATAGATCGAAGGACGGTACCCTATGCCCTCCACAGGCCCGAGAAGGTTCTTTCTGCGAGTTCCC
>DKBS01000208.1:7343-7751 GCA_002451275.1 Planctomycetaceae bacterium UBA6894
GAGAAGGTTCTTTCTGCGAGTTCCCGCATTCGCCTCTTTATTTTGGAGAAGGCATTCTCAATCGGGCTGAAATCCGGGCTGCACGGTGGCAGGTACTGGTATTTGATTCCGGCTCGGGTCATAGTTTGCCGGACTGTCGCCGTCTTGTGTGCGGAAAAGTTGTCCATGATCAGGAGGTCACCTGGTCTGACCTCCCTGCTGACCAATATCAGTTCGGTCCTTCTGGAGCCTTGCAAGTTTCCGGCTGGCAGCCAAACAAACTCCCATCTTGCGATGGGGGCTGGCCAAGCGCCATTAGTTGCCAAGCTTTTAATATCTGAATCCTATGAGTGTAGGGTATTGAGCAGGGAGCGGAGACCGTCTTCCGCCTTGCCGACGGTCTAGAACAGGTCATCGAGCAGCGGGGAC
>DKBS01000058.1:0-124 GCA_002451275.1 Planctomycetaceae bacterium UBA6894
CGGATACCAGCATCAAGGCGGACCGCCCATCCGGGAAGTTGCCGACCACCCGGGTTCGCCTCCTGATTTCACGGTTCATCCTTTCCAGAGCATTGTTTGTCCGAATCCGTGTCCAGTGATTCCT
>DKBS01000058.1:213-15189 GCA_002451275.1 Planctomycetaceae bacterium UBA6894
TAATGGGCCCTGATTTCTTATCAAAGGATTTGGATGCATATATTGGGATTGTCGACCAAGACGCTGAACTCCTTACAAAACTTTGGAACCGCATTTATCAGGCATGAATTCAGACGACGATGTCCGTTTATAATGCCGCGCAGTGTCTAGCACCTTTTCTCAGGTTTCTGCCAGGAGAGGTCCGCTGCCGAAAGAGATTGTGGGATTTCATCGACTATTCGCGGTCCCGGGTTTTTCCCGGCCGCATTAATCTCATCCAACNNTCAAGGTTTGGGCCGCCGCCCGCAGTCGCATATCCACCAGCTTGGCTATCACCTTCTCGGCTTTTTCCTTGGCGGCTTCCTTGCTCTCCTGAGCCTGGATGGCCTTGAGCATTGGGGCTACTTCCACGACACGTTCCCGGGGCACCTGGTAGCGTCTGACTATGATGCCGCACTGGGTCAACCACCGTTTTCCAGGTTTCTCTCAGGTTTCTGCCAGGATAGGTCCGCTGCCGAAGGAGATTGGGATTTAATCGACTATTCGCGGTCACGGGCATTTGCCCGGCCGCATTAATCTCATCCAACGCCGGGTCCCGCCTTCGTCAAGACAACATCATCTTTTCGAATGTGTAAATACGCCACACGCGGTGATCCGACTAGATCCTCAAAATCCTCCTTGCCACGAACCATTACTTTGGCGGCCATTCGTTGCCTTTGCCTATCCTTGCCATCATCGCCTCTGTTTGGTGATTGGGCCTATTAGCTACAAATGCCATTCCTATTTTCACGGAAGTCACTCTGCAAATGTGCGCATAAATAAGGACGTTATCTACCGGCCACCAACCGTCAATTTGCAAACACGGGCGAGATGGTGCCAGGGGCTCGTATCGGGCCAGGCTTCTGCGGCGCGATTGAAGAGTTCACGGGCGGTGTCTAACTGACCGGCGGCACATCGTGCAAGGGCACGGTTGTACAAAATGCCTGGCAAAGCCGCGCAGGATTCCCAGAGTTTTTTGGCAGCGGCACAGTCGCCTTGCTGCCAGGCAAGGGCGGCTCGTTCGTTGGTAACGGAATCGGCCCAGTCCAATACGGTGACCCGATCGAGACGGGCCGAAGCTTCCGCAAATTGTCCGGCTTGGCGCAATAGGGCGGCTGCCAGCAGGTGGTCTGCCGGGGACTTTCCATGGGGCAGGGGCGGGGTATCCACCAAGGCGGGGGAGAGGAGATCCCCCTCCAAGACGGATTCCATGGCGAGGCGCTGGGGGAACTCACCCACCGCATGCACCAGCCAACCGGTAGCGGGCAAACGCTCCATCCATGCCGGCCAACCGGGCGGTGTGGTCAGTTGGGCGCGTAAGGGAGAAAGCAGTACCTCGAGGGTTGCTTGCCAAGCTAGTTCGGGCTCCAACGCCAAGGAATCTACCGCCATGTGGGGTTCGACGGCACCTTGGGCCGGCAACGCCAGATTGTGCTGGTGCTGATGGCCCATCTGTTGCAGGGCACGACGCACCAGTTGGGCGACGGATAGTTCCATGGCAGGCGATCCTCACGCTGGGCCCGGGGTTACAAGGGGCAAAGGGATTGGGCAGCAAGCCCCGCCAAACGTAAAACGAAAAAGACTGTCCGGCTTGCGCGGCCAACCTGCGCCCCAAAGCATGGTAGCCTGTCGGATGGCTTGTTTGAAACCATTACAGCCAAAAGGCTTAGGCACAACCGCCACCATCACGGAGACCTGCCATGAGCAATGATCCCCAGCACCTTGCCCAGCAAAAAATGCAGGAATTCCTGCGGCTTTTGCCTTTGACCCAGGAAATTGCCGGCCTGCCCCAGTGCGAGCACGGTAAATTCTTCACCGAAGGGCAACTGGAGGTGCGCGTGACCAGCCTGAAAACAGCGTTCAAATTGGCCAAACAATTGATGCGGGATATCAGCCAGTGATGGCCACCGCCCTCCAACCGTTGTTGCTGGCCGGGTGGCTGCTGGCTGGACAGGCCCGCCCGGAATGCCTGACCGCCCCTGATGGAACCTTTGAGCGGATTCCCCTGCGGATGGTCGGGCCGGCCAACATGGGTGGACGGGTGGTGGATCTTGCGGTGGATCCCAGGAAACCTGCACGGTTTTACCTGGCCACGGCCACCGGAGGATTGTGGCGGACCGAAAACGGGGGAACGACCTGGACCGCCTTGACCGACAAGCTGCCCCTTCCCTCTCTGGGTGCTGTGGCATGCTCCCCGGAACGGTTTGACACGGTATGGGCCGGCGGGGGGGAGGCCAACCCGCGCAACAGCGTGTCACGCGGTGCGGGGGTTTTCGCCAGCACGGACGGTGGCAAGAACTGGAAGGGGCCCTTCCTGGAGAAGGCCGGCCATGTGGGCCGGATTGTCATCCATTCGAAAAATCCGCTGATTGTCCATGTGGCGGTGCTGGGCAAGGTGTGGGGGCCATCCGTCGAACGCGGCGTGTACCGCACCACGGACGGGGGCGCGACCTGGAAGCATGTGTTGGCCCTGGACGACAACACCGGGTGCGTGGACCTGGCTGCGGACCCAGCGAACCCGGCCCGTTTGATCGCCTGCGCCTGGCAGGTGCGGCGCGACACCTTTTCCCAGGGCAACCCGGCAACCCAGTTCGGGATGAAATCAGGGCTGTACCTGAGTGAGAACACCGGCGACTCCTGGCGACGGCTCACGGACGGATTGCCCGGCGTGGCCATGGGGCGGAGCGGAGTCTCCTTTTGCGCCAAGGATCCCCAAACCGTGTACGCGGTGGTAGCCACCGAGAAAACCGACATCAAGCAGTTGGCCGGCCAACCAGCCAAAACCGACGGGGATCCCCAAACCGGTGGCATATTCCGGTCGAAAGACGGCGGGTTGAGCTGGAAGAAAGTGAACGCGCTTTGCCCGCGGCCCTTTTATTTCGGGCAGGTGCGGGTGGACCCCGGCAACCCAGAACGGGTGTGGGTACCGGGAATTCCGCTTCATGTGAGCGCGGACGGGGGGAAGACATTCCAGTCCAACGGCGGGCCGCTGACGCATGTGGATCACCATGCCTTATGGATCGACCCCGCCGACGGCGACCACCTGCTGCTAGGCAACGACGGCGGCCTGTACGAGAGCCGTGACCGCGGCAGAAACTGGGAGCACCGGAACAACCTGGCGCTGGCGCAGTTCTATGCGGTGGCAGTGGACCGCAGTACCCCCTACCGGGTGTTCGGCGGCCTGCAGGACAACGGCACCTGGGGCGGGGCGACACGGAACACACGCGGGGAAGGGCTAGGCACCGGGGACTGGTTCCGTGTGATGGGTTCGGATGGTTTCCAGGTGGAAGTGGACCGTGAATACAACCATTTGCTGTATTGCGAATCGCAATATGGTGGTTTGAGACGGTATGACCTTTCGACGGGCGAGGCGAAGGAGATCAAACCAGGCGGCTCGCTGGGCTTACCCGCCCTGCGTTTCAACTGGAACACCCCCATCGCCCTTTCCCCCCACGATGCCCGCGTGATTTATGTGGGCAGCCAGCAGGTGCACCGCTCGGCCAACCGGGGAGACTCCTGGGCACGGATCAGCGCGGACCTGACCTTTTACGAAAAGACAGGTACCCCCCAGCAGCACACCTTGACCGCGCTCGCGGAGTCGCCCGCGCAAGCCGGAGTGATCTGGACCGGATCGGATGATGGCCGGCTGTGCCTGACCCGGGATGGCGGCGGAAATTGGGTGGACTGGTCGGCCCGGCTACCCAAGCTGAACCAGGCGGCTATCACCTGCATTGAACCGACCCGCACCCAGGCGGGGAGCGCTTATCTGGCGTTCAGCCGTCACCGACTGGAGGACCATGACCCCTACCTGTTCCGGACGGATGACTTCGGGCAGAACTGGCGAAAGCTGGAGGGTTTGCCGGCAGGCTCGCCGGTGCATGTGGTGCGGGAAGACCCCCGGAATCCCTCCGTGTTGTATGCCGGAACCGAATCGGGGGTGCACATCTCGCTGGATGCGGGCAACAGCTGGTCCCGCCTGGGAAAGCTGCCAACCGTGCCGGTGCATGACTTGGCGATCCAGGAGGCCTATCAGGAACTGGTGATTGGCACCCACGGCAGAGGCATATACATCGCCGACATCAGCGCGGTGGGCGCGATGAACCGGGAAACCCTGGCACGGGATGCATGGTTGTACGCTCCCGGCCGGGTGGAGCAGGTGGCGACATTCGGACCGAACCTGCTGCGCACAGGCCAATTCTTCCAGGGGCAGAACCAGTTGCCTTCCGCGGTTTTTTCTGTGCACCTGAAAAAGAAACCGGCTACCAAGGCCATCGTGTCCATCCGTGACAGCAAGGGGTACACGCTTACGGACTTGAAGCTGGAACCTCTCCCGGGTTTTCAGGTGGCTCGGTGGAACCTGACCGCGCTGCAAAGCCTGGCTTCGGGCAAACGCACCCTGAGGAGCCCGCCGGGCCAATACACAGCCACCCTGGTGGTGGATGACCAGGTGGTGATGGCCACCCCTTTCGTGGTGGAAGGTCACCAGCCTAGCGGCACTCTTTTTGAGGATGAGGAAACCACCCTGGACACAGGGGATGCTGACGAGCGCGCCCGAACCCAGATCGGCGGGCAGGAGAACCCGAAATGACGGAGCTATCGTGAACCAGGACAGCGTGGTGGAATTCCCGGCGAGCCCCGTGCCGCCGCCTGCCTCGGCCCCGATCCCCTCGGCACAGCCTGGCGGAGGCTGGGTGATGGGGCTGGAAGAGCGTTGGGCGGCCTGCCGTCGGTGGTGGATCCGGAACTTTTTCCAGGATCATCTGCGCCGCTTCGACGCGCGCAGGATGGGGGATGCCCGCGGAGATCGGGACGAGCGGATCATCGACCAGCGGGACCTGAAGTTCCTGCGCCCGGTGAGTCCTGTGACCTTTGAGGGGCCCGACCCGTGGGCCTGGCGCGGCAAGTTGGGACTGGCACGGCTGGGGCTGGGCGAGGTGACCGTGTTCAGCCTGCTGCTGGGGCCCTGCTGGATCGCCCACGCGGTGCTGGCATGGACGGTACACCCCGCCTGGTGGATCGGCTTCGCGCCGTTTTTCCTGTGGCATGTGTTCACCATCGCGTTTTTCCGCGACCCGGAGCGTGCGATTCCGCAGGGCGACCACCTGATCGTGAGTCCTGCGGACGGTGTGATCACCAGCACCGACGAGGTGGACATGCCCGACTTCCCGGGGGGGAAGGCCCTGCGGGTGAGCATTTTCCTGTCGGTGTTTTCGGTGCACATCAACCGGGCCCCCTTCGCGATTAAGACCGCCGCAGTGCGGTATTATCCCGGGCTTTTCCTGGATGCCCGCCACGCCGACTGTGCGGAAAGGAACGAGCAGTTATGGCTGGACGGCCTGGCCGCAAGGAACGGGTTGCCCATCCGCATGAAGCAGATCAGCGGGGCAATCGCCCGGCGGATCGTGTGCTGGAGCAAACCCGGGGACAACCTTACGGCGGGAGAACGGTTCGGATTGATCAAGTTCGGCTCACGCACCGACCTGCTGCTGCCGGTGGGCTCGGCCACCCTGAAGGTAAAAAAGGGGGATGGCGTGTGGGGCGGCAGCACGGTGCTGGGCGAGTGGAAATTTTAAGCGGAGGGTATGCGCAATGGCCGGCCTGCTTTTGAGCCTGATGTTGACCGTGGCAGGCGAACCGTTGACGGAATGGCCCCTGTTCGCCATGGACACAGCGGGCGGTTCACCCGAACTGCTGGCCGAGCTGGGCTATTCGGGACAAAGTGGGACGCTAAACGGCAACGCACGGGCTGTGCTGGAACAGCAGAAGAAGCTTCTGGCCCGGGGGCTGCGCATGAACGCAGTCTACTGCGGAGCCGAGTTGACGGCGGAGGGGCTGAAAATCGACGGGGCCCTGGGGGAAACGATGGCCGGCTTGGCGGACAGTGGCACGATCCTCTGGCTTTACATCACCAGCAAGGTTTTCCAGCCTTCTGATCCAAAGGGCGATGCCGTGGCGCTGGACGGCCTGAAAAAGCTGGCGGCTGAAGCGGGCAGGAATCGACTGAGGGTGGCGCTTTATCCGCACTCGGATTTTTGGTTGGAAAAGGCCGCCGACGCGATTCGGGTGGTGAAGCTGGTGGATGAACCCAATTTCGGACTGAGCCTGAATGTGTGCCACGCGCTGAACAAGGGCGAAGGGGAGCATCTGCCTGAGTTGGCGGAAAAATCCGGTGACAAGCTATTTGTCGTGACGGTGAGCGGGGCCAAGAAGGGTGGCAAGGGTTGGGGGCAATTGATCCTGCCCCTGAATGAAGGGGACCTGGATTTGGCGCCGCTGCTTGGCCAACTGGCCCGGCAAGGGTACAAGGGAGAGATTGGTTTTCAGGGCTATGGTATCGCCGGGGACCGGCGAAAGATCCATCAGGTGACCATGGAAGCCTGGAGACGGCTCAACGCGTCCGCAAAATAGTTTTACCCAGCCTGTTTTTTTCCAACGGGAGCCTGCCATGAACAGCAACTCAACTCTTTTCCCGATCCGTCGCACGCGCCGGGATTTCCTGGCGACGGGTGCCCTGGGTGTGGCCGGATTGGCCGCGGGTGGTTTGCCGGCCGTTGGCCAGGAGGCGGGCGGGGCAACGATCGGGGAAGGGTCCGCCAGGTTCAAGCTGGATACCACCTGGGGCCGACTGCCCGAAGGAATGCGGTACGGACTGGGTTGCGCGATTGTGGTGGACAAACAGGACCGGGTGATCGTGACCAGCCGGTCCACCCAACCCTGCGTGGCCATTTTTGACAAGGAAGGCAAGCTGCTGGAAACCTGGGGCAAGGATTTTGCCACGGCGGTGGGATATGGATCGGCCGAGCAGGTGCAAGCCACCGCGCACGGGTTGTACCTGGCAGAGGAGAACGGCACCGAATACCTGTACTGGACGGAGAATGTTGCCCGCGCCAAGGGGGCCGACGGCAAAATGGGCAAGGCCTACGGGGCGCGGGTCTACAAGACAGATATGAAGGGGAAAGTACTGTACACGCTTGGAATGGTGGAGAAGGAAAGCGACACTGCGCAGAAGCTGGACCTGACCAACCCAACCGATGTGGCGGTGGCGCCCAACGGAGACATTTACATCGTGGACGGGTACGGCAGCCAGAAGGTGCACCGGTTCAGCAAGGATTTCAAGAAGCTGAAAACGATCGGCGGCCGCGGCAAAGAGCCCGGCCAATTCAACACCTGCCACGGCGTGTGGGTGAACACCCTGCGGAAGGAGCCCGAGGTTTACATCGCGGACCGGGCGAACAACCGGCTGGAGGTGTACTCATTGGAGCTGGAATACAAGCGCACGGTGCGGGATGCCCGACTGCCCTGCTGCTTTTACCAGCAAGGGGGCAGGCTGTATGTGCCCGAACTGGACGCCCGCGTGACCGTGCTGGACGACAAGGACCTGGTGGTGGCACGGCTGGGTGACGGCAAGGGTATTCCGGATACGGAGATCAACAAGCACCCGGACAAGTTCGCCAAGCCGCACGCCCTGACCCTGGACAGCAAAGGCAACCTGTTTGTGCTGGAGTGGCTGCCGTGGGGACGGGTGCGAAAGTTCAGCCCTGTCGCCTGAACCGCTGAAGGAAAAACATGGCCCAGCCGGCCCGCATTCCCACCAACCTGTTCACCGGTTTTTTGGGATCCGGAAAAACCACATCCATCCTGCACCTGCTGAAGGCCAAGCCGGCCGGCGAGCAATGGGCGGTGCTGGTGAACGAATTCGGTGATGTGGGGATCGACCAGGCGCTGATCGAAGGGGACTCCCCCGACGATCTGCCCATTCAGGAAGTGGGGGGCGGCTGTTTCTGCTGCGCCACGGCGATGAACCTTCCGGTGGTGCTGCACCTGCTTTTGGGCGGGCGGAAGGTGGACCGTTTGCTGATCGAAACCTCCGGCCTGGGGCACCCGGCGGGGATTTTGGATTTGCTTCGGCGGGACCATGCGGGGAAGCTGGAGCCCAGGGCCACCATCGGGCTGGTGACCCCATCGGACCTGCGCAGCCCTGGGATGGTGGAAGAGAACCTGATTTTCCGCCAGCAGGTGGAGCTGGCGGATGTGCTGGTGCTGAACCAGACGGATCGCGCCAGAACCGGGGAAGTGGAGAGCTTTCACCAGTGGGCGGCAAGCCTGTTCCCCCCCAAGGTGCTGGTGGCGACCACAGAGCGTGGAAGGATTGAACCGGGCTGGCTAGATTTGGCAATCGGGCGGCCCTGGGTCGGGATGCGTCTGGCGGCGGCGGTTCCGACCGGACCAAAGGCGCCACCTCACGAGGCACTACAGGCCAGCCCTGGTCAGCCGGTGCGGCTGGAAAGCCAACCGGCGGGGGGCTTGTGGGCCTGCGGGTGGATTTTTGACCCCGCAGACCAGTTTGAGGAGGAAGCCGTTTTACAGCTGATGCGCCATCCCCAGTGGGTGCGGCTGAAGGGGGTTTTCCACACCACGGAGGGGTGGATCAGCGTGAACCGGTCGGCCGGGGGGATGGACTTGCAGGAAAGTTGCCACCGTCGGGACAGCCGTCTGGAAGTTTTCACGGCGGTGGCACCGGACTGGGAGGTCATGGAAGCGGATTTGGTCCAGTGCCTGAAACGGGCTGAATGAAACGAAATCAGCCCGGGAAAACCCGGGCTGACGGATGTTTTCAAGCTGGATCCAAGGCGCGAGGCCTGTTGATCAAAGCTTTTCTTCCTTGAAGATCACATTCTTGCGCAGAGTGGGATCGTACTTTTTGCGCTGGATGCGATCCTTGGTGTTATTGCGGTTCTTTTCGGTGGTGTAGAAGTAGGCGCTCTCGGTGCTTTGGAGCTTGATGTAGTGGCGGGCTTCGCCCTTTTTGCTGGCCATTGGTCAGACTCTCCCTGATGAATTCCTGAACTTCCCATCTAATCGGCTGACGGCACCACTTGCAAGAAGAGATTACCGGCTAGGGGGCCCCCTGAGTCAACTTGGGGAACTTGGGGCGACTTTCCTTCGTTTCGAGGTGTTCCAGCAAAATGCGGCGCACCTCGGCCAAGCCGGGCTTTTCCTGATGGACCCTGGTGTGCTCGGCGGGATAGACCATCTCACTTTCGGCACCCGCCAGCAGGGCGCTGGAAAGCTCGACAACGCCATCGGTCTTGGCACCGGGCGGCAGGTCGTGGAGCCAGTGTTCTAGGGAAACCAGGGTGGATTGGTTCTCAAGCGCGCCTGCAATGGTGTGGTAGGGGACCGTGGGCGTGCCGCATTCCTCCATGATTTTCATGCTGGGGGAATTCGGGGTGAGGCCGGTCACGCTATTGAGGCGGTTGGGCTCGATGATGAAGGCCCTGGGATTTTCGCGCAGCACCTCGAGGGCCATCTTGCGCAACCCCTCGGGCGGGGAGGCGAGTGACGCCCCCAGGCGGCCCAGGGTCGTGTCCCCGATGCGGCTGCCCTTGTGGGGGGTGCCCATGAACACAATGCGGCTGACCTCAGGCACGGGCTCGAAGAAGAAAATGTCCCGCATCTGTCGCTGGATCTCAGGACGGAGCTTGAGGGTGTCGAAACCGACGGCACTGAAATGGCGCCAGACCTTGTCGCCGCTTTCCACCGACTGCAGGCGGCTCAGCAGGCCCCCCATGCTGTGGCCGACCAGCACCATGCAATCGAGCGCCGGGTCCTCGTGGCCGGGGTCGAGCGTGTCTCGGGTGGCGCGCAGTGCCTGACGCAACTCGGCGGCGGAATAAATGATCGGCTGGGAGGACGGGTAAAAGAAGGTCCAGAACTGGTACTTGTCACGGATGACGGGGTCGGTGCGCAGGTCGTTGACCATGCGGGCCCAGGTGACCGGCGAACTGAGGAGGCCATGCACCAGTATCACCGGGATACGGCCGGGGCGGTAGGGCTCCAGCAGGAACAGGCCGCGCTTCTTGTCGGCAAGGTCTCCCTTGAAGAAAGCCTTTTCAGAAAGGGTCTCGAGCCCGCTTTCCACCAGGGAAACAGCCAGGGGTGTGGTGAAATCGGCGGCCAACGGCATGCGCTTGCCTGCCATTCGCACCGATTCGACATGGTGGGGATCGACCAGGCGGAACTCGATACGGTCCCAGTTCTCCACTTCGGACGGCTTTTCCGGGACGGTGAGGTGGCCGGTGATCGGCACCTTGAGCGACTCGAAAAAGAGGGATTCGGCGCCCTTGGCGCCACGCTTGGCCTCGACGAGCAGGGGCACGCCCATGCCAGGCCTGTCGTGCTGGCTGTCCAGGCCGACAACGCGAAGTTCCCGCGCGGTGGTGATTGCCCCCACCTCCTGAAGCGGCAAGGGTATCCCCTCATCCACCACCTCGAAATGAGCGAAACGGGACTTGGTACCCGGGACCTTGAGTTTGGTGACCGCGCCCGGCGCCAGGGTGTTGCGCTGCCTGGCGAGGCGGACGAGCTCCAGTGAGGCGTGGTTGTGGATCTCCACCGCAAGTTCGATGTTCTGGTAGACCGTCTTGGGCGCAAGGGCACTATCGGGGGCGTCCTCCTGGTCGAGGCGCGCAAGGCACTGGGCGGAATAAGCGGCGGCACGGGCGTAAAGCAGTGCCTGCTCATCCTGCCGGTTGGCCGGTTTCAGATGAAGCCCGGGCTGGTTGGCCAGAGCTAGATGGTGGTGCATCTCCGCCAGAGTCAGCAGCAAAGCCGGGAGGTTCTCTGCGTTTTCCGGTGCCGAGGAGGCCCGGGCGGCAAGTTCCGCCAAGGCCTTTTTGGGCGAAACACGCCACAGGTCATCCAGTTTTTCGGAATGAAGTGTTTCGATTCCCTGCTCGGACAGCCTGCCCTTGGCCAGTTCGGGCGGAAGCTGGGCCAGCAATTCTTTGGGCCCCAGTTGCTCCAGACGCAATGTGGCACAACCGCCAGCCATGGGAGCCAGCAGCAGGGCCAGAAACAGTGATTTCCGCAGAAACAGGAGCATCGGTGGAGGGCGATACCCTGCAAGGCTTTACGGACGCAAGAGAACTGTACGGCGGGAGGCCACCGAAGCCTTTACGGACACAAAGCATTCAGGCTAATGGATTTATGGCGATCAGGGAGTGGGCTGCCAGGTCTTGGCGGCCAACCCGACCGCCTCCTTTACCGAATGAACCCCCAATGTGGCGAGGGCTTCGGGGAGCTGATCGATGACCATGGTGGCGGCGGTGGGGTTGTAGAAGCTGACCGTGCCCATCTGCACGGCGCTGGCGCCGGCGACAAGGAACTCCATCACATCGTCGATGGAAGCGATACCGCCGATGCCGACAATGGGGACCTTCACGGCGCGGGCCACCTGCCAGACACAGCGCAACGCCAGGGGTTTGATGGCGGGGCCTGACAAGCCGCCCATGCCGTTGCCCAGCACCGGTTTTTTGCGGCGCCAGTCGATCACGATGCCCAGAAAGGTGTTGACCAGGCTGACGGCATCGCACCCGCCCTCGGCGGCACCCTGGGCAATCTCAACGAGATTAGTGACATTGGGGGTGAGCTTGGCCAGCAGGGGCAGATCGGGGCAGGCGTCGCGGGCGGAGGCGACCACGGCGCGGCAGAGTTCGGGTTTGGTGGCAAAGTCGATGCCGCCGGCGACATTGGGGCAGGAGAGGTTGAGTTCCAGCGCGGCGATGCCGGGCAAACCCCTGACCCGCGCGGCCATGCGGGGGAATTCCTCGGCAGTTTTGGCGGCGATGTTCAGGATGATGGGGCAGCCGACCTCGGCCGAGGCGAGCCAGGGAAGATGATTGGCCAGGAAGTATTCGAGGCCATCGTTGTCGAGGCCAATGGCGTTGATCAGGCCGCTGGTGGTCTCGGCCGTGCGAGGGGGCGGGTTGCCGGCCCGGGGATTGAGGGTAACCGTCTTGGGAACAATGCCGCCCAGTTTTTTGAAATCAACCAGGCCAGCCATCTCACGGGCGTAGCCAAAAGTGCCCGAGGCAACGAGCACCGGGTTGGCAAGGCGGAGGCGGCCAAGCGAGGTGGCGAGGGCCGGGACGGGGGTCATGGTTCTTCGAGGTAGGTGTAGCCATCGAGAGCCGCTTCAAAGAAGCGCTGCATCTGGCGGGCCTCGGTGAGCGTGATCTTGCCCTGTTTGACGCCTTTTTCCACATCCTTGCGGAGGCGCTCCATGAGGTCCTCGCCCGAATACTGGACGGAAGTCAGCACCTCGCGAACGGTGTCGCCCTTGATCACATCCTCGATGATGGGATCGCCATCCTCGTCGAGGCGGACATGGACGGCGTTGGTGTCGCCGAACAGGTTGTGCAGATCGCCCAGGATTTCCTGGTAGGCGCCGATGAGGAAAGCGCCCAGGTAATAGGGCTTGCCATCGTACTCGTGCAATTCGAGGGTGTTGCGCACATCCTTCAGGTCGATGAAGGTGTCGATCTTGCCATCGGAATCGCAGGTGATGTCGCCGAGGACAGCACGCCGCATCGGGCGCTCTTCGAGCCGATGGATAGGAGCGATGGGGAAGAGCTGCTTGATGGCCCACGAGTCGGGCATGGACTGGAAGATCGAGAAATTACAGAAATAGGTGTCTGAAAGGAGCGACTCGAGGCCCTCGAGTTCCTCGGGTGCCGCATCGTCCTTGCGGGCGATGCGGTGGATCTTGGAGCAGATGGCCCAGAAGAGGCGTTCGGCCACGCCGCGCATCTCGAGCGAAACGCCGCCGAGGTTGAACAGGTTGACGACCTCGTCCACATGCTGGACGGCATCGTGGTAGGACTCGAGGAGGTTCTTTTTCCGCATGTCGTGGAGGATGGCCAGCAGGTCCTGGATCTGCTGGGGGGCGTTGACCGGAAGCTCGGCGGGGATATCGGAGATATCCTCCTTGTCGAGTTTGGAGACGCCGAGGACATCGAAGACCAGCAGGCTGTGGTAAGCGACCACGGCGCGCCCAGATTCGCTGATGATGGTGGGGTGGGGCACGCCCGACTCGTCGCAGACGCTCTTGACGCGGAAGACGACGTCGTTGGCGTATTCCTGCAGGGTGTAGTTGATGCTGGACTCGAAGTCACTTTGCGAGCCGTCGTAATCGATGCCCATGCCGCCGCCGACATCCAGGAACTTGACACCCGCCCCCAAGCGGTGGAGTTCGCAGTAAACGCGGGCGGCCTCGGTGAGGGCGTTCTTGATGCTGCGGATGTTGGTGATCTGGCTGCCGAGGTGGAAATGGACCAGCTGGAGGCAGTCGCCCATACCCTCAGCCTTGAGCAATTCGAAGGCCTCGATGACCTCGGTGATGGTGAGGCCGAACTTGGAGCGGTAGCCGGCGCTGGAGCGCCAGCGGCCGGCCCCTTTGGCGGCCAACTTGACACGGACGCCAATGGCGGGCTTCACGCCCAGATCTTTGGCGTGCTTGAGAATGAGCTCGAGCTCGGTGAATTTCTCGACGACGGGAATGATCTGCTTGCCCAGCTTGCGGGCCATCATGGCCATGCGGATGAACTCGTCATCCTTGAAGCCGTTGCAGATGATGGGGACGTTGCCGCTGACCAGGCTGAGCACCGCGAGGAGCTCTGGTTTGCTACCGGCCTCGAGCCCGAAGCTGAACTCCTTGCCGTAGTTGAGGATTTCCTCGACCACCTGGCGCTGCTGGTTGACCTTGATGGGGTAAACACAGTGGTAGGAGCCGGCGTACTCGTGATCCTTGATGGCCTTCACGAAAGCGTGGTTCATCTCGCCGACACGGTGGCGAAGGATGTCGTTGAAGCGGATGAGGATGGGGAGCTGGATGCCCCGGGCCTGCAATTCCTCGACCAGCTTGGGCAGGTCGATGGCCTCGTCGGCCCGCTTGTTGGGGGTCACGGTGAGGTTGCCGGCCTTATTGACCCCGAAGTAGCCTTTGCCCCAGTTTCGGATCCCGTAGGTCTCCAGAGCGTCGGCAATTTTCCATTTGCCAAGAAGCTGCGCGTCAGCACCGCGACCCATCGGCCGGATTCCTCCACCGCCCACTCCCCCGGCCGCACAAGCGCGATGCAAGGGAATTGACGCATGCAACCACTATACGCGGATGGCCCGGTGGCGAAAGACCGATTGCCGCCCCAAAGCCCCGATTTTTCCCCGGCGGAAACCGCCGGGATCCGGAGAAAGACCGGTCAGTAATCGACGATCTGGCCCATGCGTGAGGTGGGGCTGGTGCTGGCGGCCTCGTGGACCTCGGCACCCAGTTTCTGGCGGACGGCGTCCTCGACTGCCACGAAGGTGTTTTTCACCGTGTCAAAGGCCTGCACGGTACCGTCTTCCAGACGATACACCCAGGCATGCAAGCGCAACTTGCCCTCGAGCAGGGCAGATTTGACAGCGGGCTGCTGGCGGACATGCTCGAGCTGGAGCAGGGTGTTGAGCTCCACCAGACGGGCCAGTCGCTTGTCGGCAGGCAGGGTGGCCCCTTCGCCATCTATCCAGCCACGAAGGTCCTCGGCGTGGCTGAGCCAACCCCGGACCAATGGTAGCGAGGTGAGCGCCTCCGGCTTCATCAACCCGCCCATGGCGCCACAATGGGTGTGGCCACAGACGAAAATGTCCTTCACCTTGAGGTGTTTCACCGCGTACTCGATGGTTGCCGTCTCGCCGCTGGGGACCCCGCCTGGAGGGGGAACGATGTTGCCGGCGTTGCGGATGATGAACAGGTCACCCGGCTCTGTTTGGGTGAGCAGGTTGGGGTTCAGGCGGGAATCGGAGCAGGTGATGAAGAGGGCCTGAGGTGACTGTCCATTAGACAGCTTGCGGATGAGCGCCTCCTTTTCTGGAAGCACCTTGTCCCTGAACTTCATGAACCCTTCGATGATGCGGGTCACAGGCTGTTCTCCATAAAATTGGCGTCGGGATGATCCACTAACCGAATCCCACTCTCTCAACCGCCTTGGGGCTAATCCGTCGGGGAGAGGTCTTGGCAATGAAAAGCAGAAGCCCTCCCCGAGCCCTATTTTTATACGAAAGCAACCTAACCCGTTGCCTAAAATTAAGATAAAACAGGAATCACAGGGTTATCGCGTTCAAAAAAGTCCCGGGGCCGGG
>DKBS01000123.1:0-4646 GCA_002451275.1 Planctomycetaceae bacterium UBA6894
TGCTCGACCGCGAGACCTATGGGGCACCCTACCGGGACGTCCAGGTCGTGCGCGTGCCACCCACCCATTACTACCAACCCATTGACCCGCAGGACGAGTGGGCCAACCGGCGGACGATCTACCGCTGGCAGGTGCGCGGCCAGCGCAGCGCCCTGCTGGACACCTTTGACTGCCCCGACCCCTCGGTGAAAACACCCGCCCGCAACGTGTCGACCACGGCCTCGCAGGCTTTGAGCCAGTGGAACAACCCGCTGGTCCTGCGCATGGCCCGTTTGCTGGCGGCAAGGCTGGAGCGGGAGGTCCCGGAAGGGAGTGGTGGCATGGACAGGGAAGGGGCCTCGGTCCGGCGCATCGAGCGCGCCTGGTGGCTGGTGCTTGGCAGGCCGCTGGGTTCGGACGAACTCGGACCCTCGATGAAGTTGGTCCGGGAGCAGGGTCTCGCCCCACTGTGCCGGGTGCTTTTCAACAGCAACGAATTCATCCTGATCGATTGAGCCGAAAGGGACCGCATGGTTTTCAGGGAAACGGATTGATGCGCGCCATTCCTGCCGGCCCCCAGCGGCGTGATTTCCTGGAATTCAGCCTGGGCGGCCTGGCCGCAGCGGCCCTGCACGGCCTGTTGAACGGCCCGGCCCGGGGCAAACCGGCCGCCGGCGGGCAACCACTTCCCCGTCCGGTCGCCCGGGCGAAACGGGCGGTCCACATCTGCCTGGTGGGTGGGCTCAGCCAGGTGGACAGCTTCGACCACAAGCCGGAACTGGACCGCCTGCATGGCAAGCCGCTGCCGGGCAAGGAGAAACCGGAGGTCTTTTTCAACAGCGTCGGCCTGCTGCGGCGGAGCGAGTGGGCCTTCCGCCAGAGGGGCCAAAGCGGCCTGTGGATCTCGGAGCTGTTCCCGCACCTGGCCACGGTGGCGGACGAATTGACGGTGATCCGGTCGATGGTGGCGGATACCCCCAACCACATGCCGGCGATGTTCCAGGAAAACACCGGCTTCCAGTCGAACGGGTTCCCGTCGCTGGGCAGTTGGCTGTCCTACGGCCTGGGCAACGACACCGACAACCTTCCCACCTTCGCGGTGTTGCCCGACAGCCGCAGTCTTCCCAACGGTGATTCCTCGAACTGGTCCAGCGGCTTCCTGCCGGCGCGCCACCAGGGCACGCTGCTGGGTGGTGGCCCCCAGCCGGTGCGTGACCTCTTCGCGCCGACCCCCTCCGAGCCGGCGCGGGAGAAGGAAGCCCTTGGCCTGCTGGAGGCCATCAACCGTAGCCACCTCCAGGCACGGGGCGACAACGGGCTGCTGGCGGCGCGGTTGCGCTCGTACGAGCTGGCCGCCCGGATGCAGACCTCGCTGCCCGAGGTCACACGGTTCACCGATGAAAGCGCGGAGACCCTACAGCTCTACGGATTGGACCGCCCGGAGACCGCAGACTGCGGCCGGCGGTGCCTGCTGACGCGGAGGCTGCTGGAGCGAGGCGTCCGGTTCGTGCAGATCTACTCGGGCGGTGCCTTCGGCGGGCAGCCCCGGCACGGCTGGGACGGCCATGAGGACAACCGGCAGAACCACTCCGCCGAGGCCCGGCTGATCGACCAACCTGTTGCGGGCCTGATCAAGGACCTCAGGCGCCGGGGCCTGCTGGACGATACTTTGATCCTTTTCACCTCGGAATTTGGCAGGACACCGTTCACGCAGTCCGGTGCCGGCACCCTCGGGCTCGGCAGGGACCACAACGCCACGGGATTCTCGGTCTGGCTGGCCGGTGCCGGCCTGAGGCACGGCCACGCCTATGGCGAGACCGACCCGCTGGGTTGGAAGGCCGTGTCCGACCCCGTCACCTGGCCCGACTTCCACGCGACGGTGCTGCACCTGCTGGGCATCGACCACCGCGCCCTGACCTTCTACCACAACGGGATCGAGCGGCGGCTGACCAACGTGCACGGCGAAGTAGTACGGGGGATCCTGGCGTGACCCGGATGCCTGCCTGAGTCACCCTGCATAAAAATAGGCACCGCACGGTTTCCCACGGTTTGCGCGCCCCACGGTCTCGGGTTGTCCAGCCCCGGCCCGTTGATTCAGAAAATTCTCACCCGTAAACAGGGTAGACCGGCCGGTAGGCGAAGCCGCGCACGAAGGCGTCGATGTCCCCTGGGCGCGGCATGGCGGCCAGGCCCTCATCGAAGATCATCTCCGCCACCCGGGCCGCCGTGTTGAGCGAGGCCTCGAGGATCCGGCTTTGGTGCGGGTAGATCAGGCCGGAATCCAGTTGGCTGTCGCTGACCTGCTCGGCCACGGCGCGGGCGGCGCGGATGAACAGCTTCTGGGGGATACGGGTCGCGCCGGTGGCCAGCACCGCCAGGCCGAGGGCCGGGAAGATATAGACATTGTTCCCCTGGCCCGGAATGAGGGTCCGGCCCCCGTAGCGCACCGGTTCAAACGGGCTGCCGCTGGCGAAGATGGCCCGACCGCCTGACCAGACGTAAGCCTCCTCCGCGGTGCACTCGGATCGGGAGGTGGGGTTGGAGTAGGGGAAGATCACCGGGCGCTGGTTGATACGGGCCATGGCCTCGATGACCGGTTGGCTGAACAGTTTCGGCACGGTGCTCACGCCGATGATGCAGGTGGGCTTCAGGGCGTTGACGGCCCCGACGAAGTCGGGCACGGGCGGGTGATCATGGGCGAAGGGTCGCTGGAAGTCAGTGAGGTCGCCACGCTCCGAGGTGACAATCCCTTTGACATCGTAGAGCCAGTTCCTGGCCCGGGCCTCCTCCATGGAGAGACCCTCCAGCGTCATCGCCTCGCTGATCAGTTCGGCGATGCCCGTGGCGGCCGCGCCGGCCCCGAGGAACAGGATGCGCTGGTCACAGAGTTTCTCCTTCTTGATGCGCAAGGCGCCGTAGATGCCGGCCAGCGCCACGGCGGCGGTTCCCTGGATGTCGTCGTTGAAGGTGCAGACGGAATCCCGGTAGCGGGCGAGGATGGGGTGCGCGTTGAAGTTGGCGAAATCCTCCCACTGGATGCAGGCTCCGGGGAAGTTTTCCAGCACGGCGTGGACAAACTCGTCGATGAACGCATCGTATAAAGGTCCGCGCACGCGCTCCCGCCGCAGGCCGAGGTAGAGCGGGTCCTCCAGCAGGGCGTGATTGTTGGTGCCCACATCCAGCAGGACCGGCAGGCAGTGGTGAGGCGGTACCCCGCCGCAGGCGGTGTAGAGGGCCAGCTTGCCGATGGGGATGCCCATGCCGCCGGCGCCCAGGTCGCCCAGCCCCAGGATGCGTTCCCCGTCGGTGACGACGATAAAGCGCACATCCCGCTCGGGCCAGTTGCGCAGCAGGTCCCGCAATCTTCCCCTGGCGGTGACGGGCAGGTACATGCCGCGGGGCCCGCGGAAGAAGTGGTCGAATTTCTGGCAGGCTTCCCCCACGGTCGGGGTGTAGACCAGCGGCATGAAACGGGCCGGGTCGCCCATGAGCACGGCGTAATACAGGGTCTGGTTGCGGCCCTGCAGGTCGGACAGGAACAGGTATTTCTGCAGGTCGCTATCGAGGGCCTCGAGCTGAGCGTGGATGCGGGCGACCTGCACTTCCAGGGTCTGGATGCTACCAGGCAGCAATCCTTCCAGGCCGAGGGCGGAGCGCTCGGCGGGAGTGAAGGCGGCTCCCTTGTTGAACCGCGGGTCATGGAGCAGGGAGTAACCGGAAGAGGATGGCTGGGCGGGCATGGTGCACGGACTCGGGATGGTGCAGGGAATGATCTGATTGTTGTGGTCCCATTCAGCGTATTTCAGGAAGTCAGGGAGTGCAAAGGACGGGAGGCTGACACCCTTTCCATTCAGGCTATGGGAACCGGGGTTTGGTGTGTTTGATCATTCAGGAAGCCTGAACCGCAGGCCCGGCTTCAAAATCTGGCAGAGTTGCCTCCAGCACGGTGGAACCCGGCAGGTCAACGAAGGTGAATCCCAGGAATGAAATGGGGAAACCATCCGGGGCCCTGTCGGCGCAAAAGCCGTTGAAAACGGAAAAGCGCTGATCCCTTGATGTTTCCCTTTTGGTTACCTACTGATTGGTGAGAGTAACTTTTTCGATAGTTCTCTCATCAGTTGCTCATATCCATCCTGTTACCGAGGATATGGCTCAGGTAAATTCTCCATCATCGGCAGGCCGAATGAATCGTCCCTTTCCTGACCAGACCGTTCGCTCCTCCCGGTTTCGCCTGGTTGCCACAGCGGCCTTGGTGGCCTTGCCCGTGACTGCGGCCACTGTCTGGTGGATCACCCCGGCGCAGAAACCCCCTGACACGACCCTGGATGATCGGATGCAGGAGGTGCGATCCACCGCCGCCACCAGCGTGCCGTTGGTTGCCGGAGCCACCGTCCCCCTGCCCGGGGTAGAGGAATGGCTGAACCCTGTCGAGGGCGGGGTGACCTTGTGCCACCGTCTCACCGTGTTGGATTTCACCACCCTGTGGTGACCATTCTGTGAATCGACCGCACCCGGGCTGGTCCAGCTTGAGGAAAAATACCGCGGCCGTGATGTGGGCTTCCTCGGCTTCACCGCTTCAGGCAGGGAAGACATGGCGCGGCTCGCCGTGCGCACCGGCATGACCTGGCCCATCGGGACCGGCCTGTCCGTCCGGGACCTGGGACGAT
>DKBS01000123.1:4906-10132 GCA_002451275.1 Planctomycetaceae bacterium UBA6894
GGTGGTGGTCGATCAGGGTGGCAAGATTGTCTGGACCGATGGGCATGCCCGCCACAAGCACCAGGCCCCGGCGGAAACCGTCCAGCACTTGGACCAGGCGCTGTCAGATGCCCTCGGGAGCGAGTAAAGCCCCCCCTGTAGGTGTTGAATCAACGGCTGTTTACCTGCGAAAAAAGTCCCTACATCCCATCTGCTTCAAATCCAACCGCTCCTTTTTGTCGCCAAAGGCAAGCCTTTGGCCCAACCACCCACATTTCCATGTGTTTGGAAGAAGGGTGGTCCCCCGTATATCTGGCTGAAACTGGCAAGATGTGACGAAGGGTTGGAATGTGCGGTTCCGGTGTGGCTGGATCAAACAAAAAGTGGGTCGGCATTGGAAGGTTTTACCAGACAGAAGGGCGAAATCATCTGGGAACGATCCAAGGTGATCTCCTGCGAATCAAATTCAAAAAACGGAAAAGGCGTTGTTCAGATTGGTGGACAACGCCTTGGCTCCAGGAGGCATGAGGATCAGCGAGTTTTCCAGGGAGCCGGAAACATGCGCCTGACATGGGTGATGGGGTGGTTGGTCTTGATGGTGGCGAATGTCCGCGCCGATGTGGTGGTGCTGCAAAATACGGCTGTCGCCACGGATGTTTCCAATGCCGCGGGACAAGGGGTGGACCTGACATTTACCCTGTCCGCCACGGCAAGGGTTTCCAAGGTCCATCTGTTTCGAAGCGCTCCAGCCAACATCAGTGTGGAAGTGCAGAGGAACGGAAGCGCTGTAGGCATGCCGTCTGATATCAACGTGGCCGCAGTGAGCGCAGGGACCGATGAGTATTCCTATAACCTGACGAATATAAGCGCTTTTGACTTTACCCCGGGTGACAACTGGCTTATCCGCATGACACTGGGTCAATCCGGTTTTCAGGCATCCTCGGCGGTGTCCCTGGATGACCCGCTGGGTATTTTCACGACCAAAAGCGAGTCGGGGTTGCAGGTGTCCGGTGGCGGGACTGGCTATGTCCGCTTCCAGATGTACGGCTCGGCGGTCCCCGAACCGGGCACGATGCTCCTCGGCGGTTTAGCAGCCATGGCCGGTGGAGCCGGGGTGTGGTGGAAGCGCCGCCGCAACAGGGCGGCGCATGAAAAATCGGGTGGGATTGTGGCTGATTGAGTGTTCAAGGACGGCGGTCAGCCTTTTCCCGTTTTCGGGGCATTTCCGCCAATCATTTTGGTTCCTTCAACATGCCCATCATGCCCTGCAGGCGCTGCATCGTGCGGGCTTCCATCTCCTGCAGCATCCGGGCGGTCTCCGGGTCCATGCCGGGTGAGCCGGCCCGGGGCAGTTTCGCCATCACCGCCTCGAGTTTGTTTGCCAGATCCTCGGGCAGGACCTGCTTCATCATCTCGGCGTAGCCGGTTGAAAACAGGGATTCGGTCTGGGGCGTCGCCTGGCGCTCGCGCCGCTGGTTGGCCGGGTCGCAGGGGCAGGGGACTCCACGCTGGTGCGCCTCGACATGCGCCTGGGCCACCTGGTGCAACTGGTTGTCGCGGGGAATCCGCTCCAAGGCCCTGTGGAAATGCGGCTGCGCCCCGGCAAGGCGGCCGGAGTGCGCCATCACCTGCCCCTGGGAAAGGGCGGTGGCGAGATCAAGGGTTTTCAGGAGTACCAATTCTCGGTCTTTTCCAAAACATCCACTTGGGGTCGGGGCACTGTCCGATGCCCTTTGTTGTGAAAAGATCCAAGGTTCAGGTGGTTCCGGAACAAGGTTTTCGTGGCTGGGCGAAAACGGGCGGCACGGCTTGCAGGCGGGCCGCCGGTCACAAGTTGATCCGGCCTGCATCCGGTCCGCCGGAGCTTTCACGCGAGCCGGCGATATCCTCCTCCACCCCGGTCAGGCTTTCGCCTTGGGCAAGCCGGTCAAGCCAGTGGTTCAGGCCCGACATGTCCGAGTAAACAAAACGGTCCAGGTAGGTCGAGTACATCCGGCTGATTTCCCGCTCGAGATACTCTCGGCTGTTGAGGAATTCCCAGACTGCCCGGTAGGCCCCCTCTTCGGCCAGGACCCTGTTGAAATGTGCCAGACCGTCGGAGTCGGCCTCACGCAGCAACAGGTTCTGGTACAGGCTTGGAACGAATCCGTCCAGGCCGCCCACCTTGGCCATGTATTCGGGGGACGAAAGAATTCCTGCCCGGACTTCCAGCAGCGAGGCTCCCCGGATCATCTTTGCCACCCAGTTCTCCAGCCCAGCGGGGTCGGCATCCCGCCCCAATAGGTACGTGTAGGTTGCCCCCACATCCTGCTCAAGGTTTTCCCTTGAACCGAGGATGGCCGCCGCAATGGCTTCGAAGGATGTGCCAGACTGCCACCTTACGGTGAAGTGGTCCAGGCCGCGGGCGTCGGGCTCGCGTTGGAGAATCTCCCGGTACAAACCGGCTACGGTGTTCCTTTCCGGGCTTCCAAAGTCCATGGTGACCTCATCATCGGCCTCGCCTTGCGGGATCCTGCCAATGTTCACCAGATTGTCAAACTGGTAGCCGTAAGCCTTGTTCGCCCAGAAATACCCGTCCTGCGCCGCCACGCCGTTGTAGCCACCAGCCGATGTCGCGAAAGGCAATCCGGGTCCGAAGAGTATAGCCTCCACGCCTGCGGATTTCGCTTGGTCCATGTGGCTTTGCCAAACGATGTTCCCTTGCCCGTCCACCGTTCGGGCCGCGTCGTTTGCGTTGTTCTGCTTCAGGAAATCTGGCCGGGTGGCCGCTCCCCCGGCGGTATTGCCGCTAAAAGTGTCACCCAGGAAGTAGCTGACAGCCGAGTCCTCCCAGGCCTGAACTGTGTCACTAGTGGCCTTGTTGGCCAGATCTGGGTAAAGGGCTTGGGTGCCGGGGTTCACGGAGGTCGAACCGTTCACATGGCCCACCGGAATCTGCCACAATCGCACTGGAATTTGTCCGAGGCTTTGGTGGAGCTGGCCGGCGTATTCCAGGTAGTTGTCCCAATGGTCTCCATTGAAGAACCAGCTTGTCGCCTCAGGATCAGTGAAACCTGGGGATGTGAGGGCCTGCTGGTCGTTGCCACCGTCGATGCCGTATTTATCGAGGGCGATGAAATCGGGACCCGCAGCCTTGGCGCCACCCAAAGCAGGCATGTCCATGATGCCCGCCGCTTGGTACCACTCCGCGGTCACCTTGGCCACGGCGCGTACGAAATCCTGGCCATTCTCGAATGTCTGGTTGTTTGCCAGGAACCAGTCGGTCACCTTGGAGATACCCTTGCCCCAACCGCTCAGGTCCGGCATGGAGAAATCTGTGGCCCAGAGGTTGAACTTCCAGCCGAACTGCAGGTTGACCGACTCGCTGCCTTGCTTGCTCAGGTACCGTGTCCCGGCGTTCATCGTCTGGACGAACTGGACCAGCGAATTTCCGGAGACCGAGCCGCCTGGCACCAAGCCGACATCGGCGGCCAACTGACCGATGTCGTATCCGAGGTCGATTTCTCCAGGTTGGTTCCAGAGGTCGATGGTCGGGGGACTGGCTGGCGGATTCGCTCCCGGCGAATAAGCGGCCTTCATCATGTACGCGAGGAAATCCGGCTCGATGATGACGGACACCGTGGTTCCCTGTGCGTAGCCGCGGATGGTGTCCAAGGCGAACTTGTAATCCGCCAGGTACTGGCGCATGAAATCCTTGTTGCGCAGGTTGGCCAGCGCCAGGGCGCCGCTCTCGTCCATTTTCTGGCGGTTCCCCTTGGAATCGTCGTACAGGCCCGCCATCAGGTTGTAGAGGACCACGGTCGGGGTAGCGCCTGATTTGATGGATTCCCGCAGTGACTGGATCAGGGCCTTGCCATCGTAACCGCCGTTTGCCAGCCGCCAGGAATTCGGGGTGCGTTGCCACGAGGCGCCTGATTCATTGCTCACCATGGCGGGTTGCGCCGCGGAGGTGGACGAGGGTTCGATCGAAGTCTTACTGGCCTGAAGGGGTACCTGGTTGGGGCCGCCCTGCAGATAGATATACTGGTGGTCGAAATTCTTGAATCCGGCGGCATCAGCGGGGTTAGTGGTGGTGCCCCGGAAAAAGTCCTGATCGTTGTTCTGGTTGGTGTTCACGGCACCCAGGCCGACATACGGTGTCCCTTCCGGGGGATTGCCTTGGGTATCCAGAACCACCAGACCCAGATACCTGGGGGCCGTCGCGGCGCCGGGCATCGTGTTGCTGATGCCGATGGCGGTGGTATAAGGCTGGCCACCCAAGGGTGATGTGTCGATGTTCAGGTACCACAAGTTGGAGGCTGCGTCCTTGGCAAGGGTCGCCTCCACCCCGTAGCGGTTTTGGGAAATTGATAATTCCGCCGCAATCGGGGCCCGATCGTACCTGGGACTGGTACTGCTTCCCAGTTCACCCAGCGCGATTTTGTACTTTTGATTGGGTTGAAGCACCAACGCCGCAACCTGCTCGCCTGCTGTGCCACGGATGGTCCGCACGCCTTCCGGGGCCGTGTCCGAATAGTCTAAATTCGTCAGGGCGATGGAACCGGTTTGCTTGGGTTCCCCCTGCAATCCGGAGTAGATCGGCACCGTGCGGACGGTTTGGCCGGACCCGTCGCGCACCACAACCACATACTCGTTGCCCACCGAGCACATCCTCAGCGGAAGGATGACCGGGTTGGAGATCGGGGGCCAGGCTGTGGTGTCGGTGTTTTTTGTGAAATCACGGGCGGGAAGGGAAGTCTCCCAGGCGTCCTCGGTTCCCCCCAGGTAGTAACGGGAGTTGACAGCGATCGGTTTGCCGTTTTCCTCAACAGACCAGGTCAGGCCGGTAAGGTCGGTTCCCGCCGGCCATGTGAAGTAGATTCCCGTTTGCGAACCGGGCAATGCAGGCGTGGTCCATGCGCCGTAACTGGCCAAGGTCACATTGGACGGGGCTTGCATCCCCGAGGCCGCCATTGTGACGAAAGCAATTTCTCCCGGGCCTTCCCCCAACAGGTCCGACGGAGTGATGCGCCCTTCCAACATTTCGAGGGCCGGTCGAAATTTGCGAATGTGGAGAGATTGGGTGGAGGAGGACATGATTACATTTTCCCCAATGTAAAAAGGACGCGCCTGTCCGATATTCTTGGCGTCACTGTTGATTTGTCAAGATAGCAGGCCGGATAATTTCAATTTTCGCAAAAAAAAACGGATTCCAAGGCGCACAGTACCGGGAAGCTTGCCAAAGAAACTTATCTCTCATTCCCAAAT
>DKBS01000040.1 GCA_002451275.1 Planctomycetaceae bacterium UBA6894
CAAAGCAATCGACAGAAGTAGTGGGAGTTTGCCCAGTTTGAAATTTCGTTGTTAGCAGCCTTTGGTCTGGGCGGTTCTTTCAATTGCATGAAAGTTGAAGTGGTGGATGTGACTCCCTGCGACAAGACAGGGGAACCGTTGCCGATTGAATACGGGAAATAACTCCTTACTTGGCGGCCTTTGCGTCTTCGCGGTGAAAGCCGATCATCCAGAAGTGGTCCCATTTCACCTGATCGGATCGTGTTTTTTTATTGATCAGACTGCTTTCTAGTGCCCCTCCCCACCCGCCATACTCGCCAGGCCCGCCAGCGTCTCCTCCTCTTGCGTGCTTTCGATGAGTGTGGCGCCGGGGAAACGGGCCTGGATCAGGTCTTTGAGCAGCGGCAGATCGCGGGACAGGCCGCCGGACAAGCGCACTTGCTGCCAGGTGTGGCCGGGGGCCAGGCGGTCGGCGCAGCGGGTCAGGTTGTCGGCCAGATTGCGGGTGGCGGCAGCCAGCAGGTTGCCGGCGGTGAGGTTTTCCAGCCGGATGCCGTTGAGGGATCCGCTGTCCCCCACCGCCGAGGGGAAAAAGGCGATATTGGCTTCCAGGCCGCCGGCATCTGCGGATGATTCCCCGGCCAGCCGTGTGATCGTTTGCCACGGGTTGCCGGTGGGCAGGCCCTGGGCGCGGGACAGTTCGGTCAGCAGATCCACCAGCGCGTGCAGCGAGCGGCCTGCCGGGATGTGGGTGATCGTTTCGAGAAACAGGCCGTTCAGAAAATGACGGGTCTGGTGTGGCACGGTGCCAGAGCGCTGTACCAACCGGCTAACCTGCGCCCCGGTGGAAACATTCAGCGACAGTTCCCCCGGCTCCAGTCCGGCGCCCAACAGCGCGCACTGCTGGTCCCCCACCACGGCGAACACCTGCAGCTCTCGCCCGGCCACCCGGGTGAAACCCACCGGGGTCGTCAGGTTTGCCGGGGGCAACCACTGCAGGGCCTGCAGCCCCAGACGGCGCAGCATCTCGGGGTGCCAGCCGCCCTGGGCCAGATCGAGCATGCCGATGGCCATGGTGGGGTGGATGCGCGGGGCGGTGCCGCACAGCATCGCCGCCACCGCATCGCCGATGGTGGCAGCGTAGCCACCCGCGGGCAGGCTGCCATTTTGTGCCAGCCAATGCAGCAACAGCGTGGTGGAGCCGGGCTTCAGTTCGTTGCCGAGGGCGGGCAGCAGGTCCGCGAGCAGCTTGTCCGTTTGGCTGAGCAGACAGGATCTGCTGGCATCGGGCACCGTGGTGCGTGTGTCGCGCCAGGACAGGTAGGGGGTGAGCGGGTGGCCGGTGGCGTCGCAGACCACCGCACCGCCCATCTGGCCGCACAGGTAGAGGCGGTCGGCATCCGGGACCTGGCGCAGGAGCACCTCCAGCACGGCACGGGTGGCATCCAGCACCGCCTGGGGATCGACTTCAAACCAGCCGGCAGGCAGGTTGCCGGCCGGCTGGGGGAATGGGGCTTTCTCGACAGGGCCGACAGCGCCACCGACATCCCGGGCAGGGTGGAGCACCGCGCCCTTGATGGAGGTGGAGCCGATGTCGATCCCCAGGGCGGTCATCCGCCGATCTTTTCGTCGAGGACCGGGTTGGTGAGCTTGCCGATCTTCTCGATCTCAATGGTCACGCTGTCGCCGGCCTTCAGGAAGACCGGAGGGGTGCGGGCGAAGCCCACGCCGTGCGGGGTGCCGGTGAGAATGACTGTGCCGGGCCGGAGGATGGTGCTGGAGGACAGGAATTCGATGAGGGTGGGCACATCGAAGATCATGTCGTTGGTGTTCCAGTCCTGCATCACCTCGCCGTTGAGGATGGTGCGGATGGAAAGCTGGTTGGGGTTGGGGATCTCGTCGGCGGTGACCAGCGCCGGGCCGAGGGGGAGGAAGGTGGCGAAGGTCTTGCCGCGGCACCACTGGCCGCCGCCGCCGTTGCGCTGCCAGTCGCGCGCGCTGACATCGTTGGCGCAGGTGTAGCCCAGCACATAGTTCAGGGCGTCTTTTTTGCTGACATTGTGGCAGGTCTTGCCGATCACGACGGCCAGCTCGCACTCGTAGTCGACCTGGTCGCTCTTTAGCTTGCGGGGCAGCACGATCGGGTCGCCCGGGTTCTGCAGCGCACCCGAATTCTTGAAGAACAGCACGGGGTTCTCGGGGATGGCCTGCTTGCCCTCCTCGGCATGTTTGCGGTAGTTCAGGCCGATGCAGAGGATGTCGCGGGGGTCCACCGGGGCCAGCAGCTTCTCGACCTTCACCGTCTCGCCGGTGTCGGTGTGGTGGCCGAACAGGTCGCCTTCCAGGCGTGTGACCCGGCCATCGGAATGCTGGCGGCCATGGTGGATTTTTCCAGCGGATTCAAAACGAACAATCTTCACGACGCCTCACCTCGTGTCCCGGGTTAACAAGGAGGGGTCCGCTTGACCGGACCGCCAACACTCAAGACGGGCATTCTAACACAGCGGGATGGGCCGGGAGGGCGGTGGAAGCGGGGCTTCCCGCCGGTTAGCATGGGGCCTTGCCCAGTGGGGGGCCCCGGAGCCATTTGCCATGCTGTCAGCCCTGGCGTTTACCCTGATTTTGTCCTGCGGGCAGACGCCGCCGCCCGATGCGGGGAAAACCCCGCCGAAGCCGCCCGCCGAGTTCACCGCGGCGGGGGTGGAAGGCTTTGTGCGGGACACGGCAAAAGCCCGTGGTTTTGTGGGGCTGCAGGTGGTGGTGGTGCGGGAGGGGAAGCCTTCGGTGGCGGTGGGCGTGGGCTCCACGGCTCAGCAGGATGGCCGGCCCGTCACCCCGGACACGCCGTTCGCCATCGGTTCGGTCAGCAAGCAGTTCACCTGCGCCGCGCTGCTGCTGCTGGCGCAGGAGGGGAAGCTGTCGCCCACCGACACGGTGGCCCGGTGGTATCCCAAGCTGACCAACGCCGGGAAGGTGACCCTGCTGGACCTGATGAACCACACCTCGGGTTACCCGGATTACTATCCGCTGGACTTTGTGGACCGCCGGATGGCCCGGCCGATCAGCCCCGATGACCTGATCCAGAAGTATGCCGGCGGCAAGGTCGATTTTGAACCGGGGACCAAATACTCGTACTCCAACACCGGTTACACCCTACTGGGGCGGGTGGTGGAAAGGGTTTCGGGCAAGCCACTGGGGGAGTTTTTGCGGGAGCGGATTTTTGCGCCCCTGGGGATGCGGTCGGCCACTTTCGAGCCACCGGAGCAGGGAGCCGCGCTGGCCCGGGGGTATCGCGCGCTGGGGATTGCGGAAACGGAATCGGCCCCGCCCGAGGGTGAGGGGTGGCTCAATGGCGCCGGGGGCATCTGGTGTTCCTCGAATGACCTGGCCCGGTGGGCATTGGCCCTGATGGATGGCAAGGTGCTGGATGCCAAGTATCTGGAGGTGAAGACGCGGCCGAGGATTTTGAATAACGGCAAGAAGTCGTATTACGGCAGCGGTCTGTCGGTGCGGGAGCTGAACGGTGAGGCGGTGTGGGGGCACACGGGGGCCGTGAGCGGTTTCCACGCCAACCTCACCATGATGCCGCGTACCCGGTCGGTGGTGGTCACGCTGGCCAACGCCGAGCATCTGGATGACGGCAAGCTGCACCGGGAGATTGTGGCGCTGGTGCAGAAGGAACCGGCCAGCCTGCCCAAGGTGGAAGGGCCCAAGGCGGTGGACCATGCCAAGGAACTGGTCGCCCGGCTGGCCAAGGGCGAATTGCCGGCTGACAAGATTGGCGAGGAATACCGTTTCTACATGACACCCGAAAGGCTGAAGGCCTATTCCCGCACGCTGGCCTCTCTGGGGGAGCCCAAGTCGGTGGAGGCAACCTCGCAGTATGAGCGCGGCGGCATGGAAGTCTCCATGCTGCGGCTGGCCTTCAAGGACGGCACCGCGTTGCTGGGCAGCCTGTACCGGTTGCCGGACGGCACCGTGGAGCAGTTTCTGCTGACGAAGGAATGATGGCACAACGGACGGCTGAAAAGGAGTATCGATGTCGCGCGTGAAACCGTGGTGTGTGGTGTTGTCGCTGGCGGCTGGGTGCCTGGGCTTGCGGGCCGAGAACTGGCCCGAGTTCCGCGGGCCGGAGCGGCAGGGCAACTCGGCCGAGAAGAATCTGCCGCTGAAGTGGAGCCAGAAGGAAAACATCCGCTGGAAGGCCGCCATCCCGGGGGATTCCTGGTCCACGCCGATCGTGTGGGGTGACCGGGTGTTTTTGACCACCGCCACCGACAAGGGGGAATCGTGCCGGATTGTGTCTCTGGATGCCGGGACGGGCAAGGTGCTGTGGGACCGGGAGGTCTTCCGCCAGAAGCCCCGCAAGAAAGAGACCCGCAACAGCTACGCCACGCCCTCGCCAGTGACCGATGGCGAGCGGGTGTACGCGGTGTACAGCGACGGCAGTTTTGTGGCCGTGAATTTCGCGGGGGAGGTGGTCTGGACCAACCGCGACCACCCGTTCTACAGCCAGCACGGGCTGGGGGCCTCGCCGGTGCTGACGGGCGGGCTGCTGATCATGACGATGGATGCCAGCTCGGAGGGGGAGGACAAGCTGATCGGCTGGCAGAAGCCGTGGGACAAGTCGTATGTGCTGGCGCTGGACGCGAAGACCGGCAAGGAGCGGTGGAAGACGATGCGCGGCGTCACCCGCATCTCGCACGGGACCCCGACGCTGTGGACCGGGCCGGACGGCCGGGTGCAGGTGGTGAGCGAGGCCGGTGATGTGGTGCAGGGGTTTGACCGCGACACCGGCGAGAAGCTGTGGACCAGCGTGGTGGAGGGTGAGGGCAAAGTCCCGTCCACCCTGGTGGCCGAGGGGATGGTGTTCACCGCCGGCGGGTTCCGCGGGCGGGAATCGATCAAGGCCTTCCGGCTGGGGGAGAAGGGTGACCTGCAGGAAAAGAACCTGGTGTGGGAGCAGAAGAAGGGCAACCCCAAGGTGCCCTCGATGGTGCATGTGAAGCCGTACCTGTTCACGGTGAACGACACCGGCTTCGCCACCTGCCTGAAGGCCGACACGGGCGAGGTGGTCTGGTACGAGCGAGTCAGCGGCGGCTTCTCCGCCTCGCCGGTACACGCCGATGGCCGGCTGTACCTGCTCGACAACAACGGCGACACCACCGTCATTGAGGCCGGGCCCCAGTTCAAGGTGCTGGCCAAAAACCCGCTGGGCGAGCCGACCCAGGCCTCGATGGCCGTTGCCGGGGGGAGGCTGTTTATCCGCACCGACAAGAACCTCTACTGCGTGGCTGCATCCCGGTAGCTTTTCCCAACTCCCGGCCTCAGCCCGGTAGGGCCGGCGGGAACGGGTACCGCTACGCGGCTTCAGCCCGGCCCACCGTATGGCCGCTGCAACGCCTGCCGCATCTCTCCGGCAGGGGTTTGGAGTGTTGGGCGGTCTGGAATCTGTCAGGGCAATTCGACGGTGATGGGGATCTGGGCCAAACGGTTCACATCCCAGCTTGGGGACATGGCCGCGCCGAACAGCAGCCGCGGCTTGGCTCCGGGGACCAGGAAGGGAGTCACATGGCCGTGGCGGTCGAGCGGGGTGCCGCCCGAAGGCACCAGCAGACCCCGGTCGGTCCAGCGCGACCCGTCGGGGCTGGCGGACCAGCGGGTGCCCTGCCGGCTCTCGTACACCATCACATAGCCGTTTTGCACGCGGGCAACATGCACGCCGCCGACATCGTTGCCCATCACCGGCCCGGGCCCCACCCGCTGGAACTGTTTGGCATCGGTGGATTCCGCCAGGCCGACAGAGCGTGTGGACCGGGCTGATTGGGGGGCCTTTTTGTCGGGTGCGCCCAGGGGGAGGTCTTTGCGGCCGTCGTACCAGAGCCGGAATTTCCCATCCTCCATCAGAACACTGGGCCGGCCCACCAGCAAGCTGTCCCAGGCTCCCACCTGGCCGGGCCGCAGCACGATACCCTGCTTTTCGAAGTGTATGCCATCCTTCGAGGTGGCCAGCGCGATGACATCACTGACACCTTCCTGGGCCAGCGTGTAGTAGAGGTGGTAGACACCCCCGTGAACCACCACGGAAGGGTCGTTCACATGGTTCGCGCCGGGGTCTTCCAGCACCACGCCGTGGCGCTTCCAGGTGACGCCGTCGGTGGACAGGGCGAGATGGATGCGGTCGTGCCCGTCGGCCCCCTGGGCCCCGTAGTACAACAGCCGGCGGTCCTTCTCTTCGACCAGTTCGGGGGCGTACAGGTTTCCCTTGCGGTGCGGGGCTCTTTCGGTGGGCAGCCAGGGTGGCTCCAGCACCAGACTTTGTCCGAGGGCCCACAGGGCCAGTGTGGCCAACATCAATCCACCGCCAAACGGACGATACGCGCCGCCGTCGTTTTGTCGGACGGGGCCAAGCGAATGCGGGCGGTGTGTTTGGCGTCTTGCAAATCCCCGGCCAGAATCACCGTCCGCGGATAGTGCAATCCGCCGCTGTAGGCGTGTTTCAGGGACACGGGCTTGAACGGGCCGGCGTCGATCGATACCTCCAGCGTGCCGGCGTCCGGCCCGGCTAGCACATACGCCCCCAGGGTTTTGCCGGTGAAGGGAACCGTCATCATGGCCCCGGGGGTTTCGGTCCACAGCAGGTCCAGGTTCCGAAAGCGCGGCCGGCACTCCCCTTTCAGTTGCGGCCATGCGGGCTTCGACAGCTCCCACCCCTCGCCCAGCGTCGCGGCGCTGTTGGGCAGGAACCTGCCGCGCTCGTAACTTCCGGTATCCAACCGCTCGGGCATCGGGTAGTCGCCCACGAGTTGCTTACCCTGGAGAGTTTGATCCGCCTGCGCCAGCACCAGCTCCACCAGGTCGGCGGCCATCTGGTTGCCAGGTCTGGCCGGATGCACGCCCCCGTATTCCTTCCAGTCCATGGTCTTGGCGGCGATGCGTCGGTTCAGTTCGCGCGCCACATGCACCGAGGAAATGCCATAGTGCTTGGCCACCTCCTCGTGCGCCCCGCTTGAAAGCGGCTCCTCGCCCCTGGCCAGCTTTTGCAGCATGGCCTCGTTGACAAAATGCACCATCACGATGTCCGCCTGCGGGTTGTGCCTGCGCACATGGCGGATGATCCCCTCCATGCCGCGGATGCACTCGCGCTTCGCGTGGCGCGCGTCCTGATCGTCGTTGACGGCAAATTCCACCAGCAGCAGATCGACCGGCCCCTTGGCCAGCACATCCTCTTCCAGACGGAAGGCACCCGTGGTGGAGCAGGTGCTCGACACTCCCGCGTTGGTGACGGTGAACTTCGTTTTGGGGTACCGCTTCCGCAACTGTTCCATCACGATCGGCCGGTAGCCGTCCATCTCGGTGATCGACCCGCCGAGGAACGCCACATGCCCCTTCCCCTCGGCGAACTTGCGCCGGCTGGGAATCAGCGAGCCCCGCAGGCGGGCATTGGCGCGCATCGCCTCAGGGTCGCCGGTGTCGGCTGCAGTGGGTTTTTCAGGCGGGGCTTCTTCAAGCCCTGTCACCGGCGCGTGTTTCAGGATGAAATCCACAATGGGTTTGGGATCCTTCAGGCTGTGGGGGTGGTGTTTCACGCCGGGCTTGGCGATCACCTCCATCGGGCCGTCCATCTGCCGGTAGCGACGGTACATCAGCAGGGTGTTCTCGCCGAAGGGCACCACCTCATCGGCGTCGCCGCACACATGCAGGATGGGGATTTTCGCGTCGGCCAGGGGTTTCAGGTTATCGACCGGGTTTTTGTCGTATTCCAGCGCCTGTTTCTGCGTGAATCCGTAGGCCTTCAGGCACTTTTGCCAGTCGCCGGGCGAGGCCTTTCCCGCCCCCTGACCCAGGGGCCAGCTCTTGAAGTCACACACCGGGGCATCGTTGTAGATGCACGCCACCCGTTCAGGATGGCGGGCCGCCCAGTTCAGCGAGTACAGCCCGCCCCGGCTGAACCCCTCCAGCACCACCTTTTTGGACAGGCCGCGCTCCCGGGTGACCTGGTCATAGAACGCGTCCATGGCGTCGAGGGCCTTGGGCGCGCCGTACAGGTCCTGCACATCGATGTAGGCGGCGTGGAAGCCTTTTTTGATCAGGGCGATATCGGCCTGGGGCTCATGGCCGAAGAACTCGGTCCGCCAGATCCAGGGGCGGCCCAAGGCGGCCCGTTCCGGCACCACCACAAACGCCTTCCGCCCGTCCACCACGAATTCCCGTTTTTCAAAGCCGTTCCACTGGCTGCGGGTGTCTGTTGAGGCGGGTTGGCCCAAGGAAAAAACAAAAACGGAAACCAGCAATACAGGGAACATCATGCCTCCTGGCCGCCAAGTTGCTCAAGGTCCAGCAAATCCTTCAGCCGGCTCGCAGCTTTCTTGTTGGTTTTCAAGTCTTCCAGGGAAAGGACCTGGGTGGGAATCCCGTCCCATTCACAGGTTACCCGCTGGGCGAAACAGGGATCAAACTCCACACCTGAAATCGATGTCAGGATTTCGATCCGCATTGGAGGCAGCCCCATACGGACAACTGTGTCAGGTTTCAGGAATAATTCCTCCTTCAACCCATCCACATCAAATCCGAACTCACGAAGGGCCTTTGTGATGCATCTGGCGTTTTCCTCCTCGCGGGAAATCCAGATGTCTATGTCAATTGTGGCGCGCGAATAGCCGTGGTAATTCACCGCAAATCCGCCTACAACCAAATATCTAACCTGGTTGTCGTTCAACAATTTCAAGAACTCTTTGTAGTCTTCCGGTAACTGCGGCTTCCCCATAAAGAACCCGCCGGATTGTCACCAGCGCCTCCATGCGTTCGGCAGGTGTCCTGCTTTTCCAATAGGCAATGTCATCGGAATCCGCTTGTGCGAGATCCGTCACCGAAAAAGCCTTTCGGTTCACCTTTTCACTCTTTGCAGGTAGCCCTTCCATGCATCCCCCCGGGAACCTTTGTCAGATCAACTCGCTGATCGGCTTGCCGTCGGGCAAGAGCGGCATGGGCCGGCCGGTGTGGTCGAGGTAGGCCTTGTCGGCGTAATCCACCTTCAGGTGGCGCAGCACGGTGGCCCACAGGTCGTTGGGGACCAGCGGGCGGTCCTTGGGCACCTCGCCCCTGGAGGTGGTGGACCCCACCACCTGGCCCATTTTCAGGCCGCCGCCGCTGACCAGCACGCTCATTGCCTGCGGCCAGTGGTCGCGCCCGGGTCGGCCGTTCACCTGTTCCAGCTTGGGCGTGCGGCCGAATTCGCCCGTCACCACCAGCAGCACGCGCCGGTTCAGGCCGCGGTCATACAGGTCATCGATCAGCGCGCTGACCGCCTGGTCGAGCAGCGGGAACCGCCAGCGGCTGTCGTCGAAAATATGACAATTCACCGCATGGCTATCCCAGTTGTAGGTCACATCCTTGGGCCATTCCCGGCCCAGAACATTCGGACTCTCCATGGTGAGGGTGACAAATCGCGCGCCGGCCTCCACCAACCGCCTGGCCAACAGGGCGCGCTGGCCGTAGGCATGCCATCCGTAGCGCGCGCGGGTCTTTTCCGTCTCGCGCGTCAGGTCGAAAGCGTCGCGGGCGCGGGTGGAGTTGAGCAGTTCCATCGCCCGGTCGCGGAAGACCTCGGGGCCGTTCAGCCTGGCCAGGGTCGCCGGATCCCCGCCGATGCCCCCCAGCAGATCCAGGCGTTCCGCCAGGGTGGCGGGCTTCACCACCCGCGTGCCCAGGTTTGGCACCTTGAAGTCCTGACGGCTGGGGTCGCCATAGGCCACAAACGGATGGGTCGCCATGCCCAGGTAGGAGGAGCCCAGGCTGAAGGTGTCGATCTGCTGCCGGCCGCCATCGGTCAGCAGGGTGTAACCGGGCACGCCCGGCGTGGTGTCGCCGATCTCCTTGTAGACCATCGACCCCATGGCCGGATGATCGTTGACAAAGCCGGTGGGTTCGCGCGGGTCGCGGCCGGTCATGAATTTCTTGTGGCCACCGCCATGGTCGGCGAATTTGTGCGAGATGGAGCGGATGAGGCTGAACCGGTGGGCCCGGGCGGCGTGCTGGGGCAGCAACTCGCACACCTCGATACCGGGAACCGTCGTGCGGATCGGCTTGAAGGCGCCCCGGTACTCGGCGGGGGCATCGGGCTTCATGTCGAAGGTGTCGATGTGGGCCGGGCCGCCGGGCAGCCAGACGAAAATGACCGAGGGTTCCTCGGAAGTTGCCACGGTTCCGGCACGGCCAGGCAGACGGGTCAGACCGGTGCCCGCGAGGGCCAGGGAGCCCAACCGCAGCAGGGAGCGCCGGTCAGGCCCGGAGCAGCTGCGGCCGACAAAGGCTGGCTTTTGCATGTAAACACCTGCCAGGCAAGGGGTTGCAATTGGCCGAAACGGCTGGGCGGGCACTGGAAGTCTATCCCACCACCGGGTGGAAAGCCAGCCGGGAAGGCCTTGGGCGGAAAGGGGTTCGGCTTGTCTCCCCGATGGCGCCTGGGGTATCCGAAGGAGGTTGGTTCGGGGATTTTCGCGCACGCGCAGGCAGATGAGTCCGGGGGCGTAGTTTCATGGCCGCTCAAGCCCAGTTTTGCTCGGTGGTAGCACCCTTTCGGAATGGCGCCGGTTGGCTGGCCACCTATGCGGAAGACTGCCTGGCCATGCTGGAGGCCAACTTCCGCGACCACGAGCTTATTTTGGTGGACGACGGCTCCACCGACGGCTCCGCCGCCGCCCTGCAGCCGGTCCTCGACAAGCACGCGCGCGTGCGCCTGATCCGGCTGACCCGGGCCTACGGCCGGGACATCGCCTTTGCCGCCGGCCTGGATTCGGCCATCGGCGAGGTGGTGGTGCTGGCCTCGCCCGAATCGGACCCGCCCTCGATCATTCCCGCCCTTGCCGCCGCCGCCAACACCCACGGACTGGCCACGGGCGTGGCTGAAAGCCGGCCGGGGGAATCGTTCCTGCGCAAGTCGGCCCGAAGGCTTTTCCAGAACCTGTCCCATCGCTGGTTCGGCATGGGGCTGCCCGCTGGCGCCACGCGCCTGCAGGCGATGAATCGCCAGGTGGCCGGTTCGGCCATCCGCGCCCGCGGGACCGTTCCTGTGTTTCCGGTTTTACCCGCGGTGGGCGGGGTGACCGGCGCGACGGTTCCCTACCAGCCGGTGGCCCGGCCGGGTGCCCACATGGCGCGCTCCTGGTCGGAGCCCATTGACCGTGCCCTGGCGCTGCTGGTGCTCAACTCGCATTCACCCCTGCGACTGGCGGGATGGATGGGGCTTGCCGGGGCGGCGCTGAACCTGCTGGTGATGGTCTATGTGGTGGCGGTCAACCTGGTGAAGCATGATGTGGCCCCGGGATGGACCACGCTGTCTTTGCAGATGTCGCTGATGTTTTTTCTGGTTTTCCTGGTGCAGGCCGTATTGGGCGAATATGTCGGACGGATCCTTGAACTTTCACGCGACCGCAATATTTATCAGATATTGGAGGAGCGGAATGGGGGTTCCTTGCGCCTGTCGCAGCAGCGCAACGTCCTCGAAAAATCCGCCTGATTTCCCAAAGATTCGACTTTTTCCTGAAAGGTTCCGAAAACCATGGATTTCAAAAAAGACCTGAGCAAGCTCGATCCCACCAAGAAGGTCTTCAGCCTGTTCGAGGAATTCAAGGCTTTCGCCTTCAAGGGCAATGTGATCGACCTGGCCGTCGGCGTGATCATCGGCGGCGCGTTCGGCAAGATTGTGGACGCGCTGGTGAAGAGCATCATCATGCCCCTGGTCGGCGCCATCATGCCGGGCGACCAGAGCTATGCGGACTGGAGTTTCACGCTGAACGGCTCGAAGGTGCCCTACGGGCAGTTCCTGGCCGAGCTGGTCAACTTCCTGATTGTCGCGTTCGCGATCTTCCTGTTCATCGTGAAGTTCCTGGGCTGGGTGATGGCCACCAAAAAGCAGGAGGCGGCTGCCCCGCCCCCGCCCACCAAGGACCAGGAACTGCTGACCGAGATCCGCGACCTGCTCAAGTCGCGTCCGGTCTGAGGACTCAACCCGTCTGGCGGTAGCGGGCGACGATGGCCAGCGCGCTGCGCAGGCCGTCCAGCCCGGCGCTGACGATTCCACCCGCATAACCGGCGCCTTCCCCGATGGGATAAATCCCGCGGACTGTCAGCGACTGCCGCGTGGCGGGATCGCGGGTGATGCGAACCGGCGAACTGCCGCGGGACTCGGGCCCGGCCAGGGTGCTCTCGGGCAGGAAGCGTCCGCCCCATTTTTTGTCCATCAGAGGCAGGCCCGTCCTCAGGGCCTCAGCCACGAAGGGTGGCACCACCTCCTCCATGCGGGCCGAAACCGCGCCGCGCGGGTGGGTGTGGGCCGGCAGCGCCGCGGTGGCCCGGCCGGCCATAAAATCGGTCGCCCGTTGCATGGGGGCGACATATTCGCCCCGCCCCACCCCGTACGCCGCGCGCTCGTATTTTTCCTGCAAGCGCACCCCCGCCAGGGGGTCGTCGCCGCCGAATTCCTCCGGCTCGATGGTCACGACCAAGCCACTGTTGGCGAAGGGGCTGTCGTGGTTGGCTAGCGACATGCCATTGGTGCAGTACTCACCGTCCCTGGACACGCTGGGCATGATGTAGCCGCCGGCGCACATGCAGAAGGTGAACAGGGCGCGGGAGCCGTGGACCACGAGCGTGTAGTCAGCGGGGCCGATCTTGTCCTCCAGCCGGGTGTCGCCGTACTTGACGCGGTTGGCGACCTCCTGCGGCTGCTCGATGCGGACGCCGAATTGGAACGCCTTGCGCTCGAGCATGACGCCCCGTTCGAGGAGCATGGAAAAGGTGTCGCGCGCGCTGTGGCCTGGGCCCATCAGGACCACCTCGGCGGGGATATGGCCCGAGGAGGTCACCACCCCGCGCACCTGGCCGTCGGCAATATCGAGGTCATCCACCTTGCAGCCGTAGCGGACCTCGCCGCCCATCGCCTCGATGCTCGTGCGGAGTTTCTTGACCACCGCGGGGAGCCTGTTGCTGCCCAGATGCGGACGCTGCTCGTAAAGAATGGATGGTTTGCCATTGTTCTTGGCAAAGATCTCCAGAACCCTCCGGACATCGGCACCGGAGCCGCGGTAGGTGAGCTTGCCGTCGCTGAAGGTGCCGGCACCGCCCTCGCCGAACAGGTAATTGCTCTCGGGGTCGAACGGGCCGCCGTCATCAAAAGACTTGACATCGCGGATGCGGTCACGGACGGCGCGGCCGCGCTCGAGCACCAGGGGCTTGTAGCCCATTTCAGCCAGCACATAGCCCGCCAACAGGCCGGCGGGACCGCTCCCCACCACCACCGGGCGGTTCGGCAGGGGAACCTGGCCGGGATCGGGAACAATGAAAGGCTCCTCCTGGAAGGGTTCCACGGGGATGTTGCGGCGCCGCGCCCGGTCCATCAGCTTGTCGAGCTTGGCGGGAAGGGACGGAAGGGGCACTTCCGTCACATAGACATAGGCGAGCGAACCCTTGTCCCGGGCATCGAGGCTTTTCCGCAGGATGCGGACATTTCCCAGGTCCGCCACCGGAACATCCAGCAAACGGCCTACCCTGGCGGGCAGTTCCGATTCGGGGGTATCGATATTCAGCCGGATATTGGAAACACGCAGGCTCATATCACCATTCTAACCCATGACTGGCCCGGAGGACGGGCGCCGAAAGGTGGGAGACAGGGAAAAAACCAGCGCGGCCGGGATACATCCCGGCCGCGCATGAGGTTTTTGGCCAAACCAGGCGCTCATCCGCGCCCGGGAGCAGCTTAGCGCTTGATCAGGTCGCTGACGCGGACCTTGTCGAGCGCCTTCTTCTCGACGTCGGCGATCTGGACGCAGATGTCGTTCAGCTTCTTGTCGAGGACGTTCTTGCGCTCCTCGTGCAGGGGAGCGACGCCCTTGATCGGTCCGTCCACAGCTTGGATGACGTCCAGCAGGGTGACATCCTCAGGCTTGCGGGACAGGCGGTAGCCGCCGTTGGGGCCCTTGATGGACTTCAGCACGCCGCAGGAGACGAGGGGCTTGAGGACCTTCAGCAGGAAGCGCTCGGGAATGCCACGGTCTTCGGCGATGGTGTGGGAAGCGACGGGCTTCTCATGGTGCTTGTGTTGGGCCATGTAGGCGACAGCGTGGATGGCATAGCTAGAAGCGCGGGTCAGTCTCATTCTCTACTCCAAAAAACGGAACGTTCTGTTCCAACCAAAATTGCCCTTCGCCGAGGAAACCGGCGAGAGGAAGATTTTTCATCCAACCAGAGGCGACAGGGATGCCTTGACTTTGCCAAGCCCCCGAGGGCGACCTATATAAAAACACGGCCCCTTCCAATGACACA
>DKBS01000026.1:0-186 GCA_002451275.1 Planctomycetaceae bacterium UBA6894
CGGTTATTGATCGGCGCATCCTCTGATAGCCGTTGAACGACACCCGCCCGCCGGTACCCCCGGCGGGCGGTTCCTTTTTTGGCGGCAGTCCTACCGATTAGTTTCGGAATCCCAAGTCCCGGGCCGTGACCGACTGTACCCGGTTGTAGGCTTCCTGGTTTCTGACCTTGTCCGCCTCCTCGCCGG
>DKBS01000026.1:430-588 GCA_002451275.1 Planctomycetaceae bacterium UBA6894
CCCTCCGCCTCCTCGCCGGTGAAGGCCTCCCAATTGGGTGTGGACGCCTTTTGGGGATAGTGCCTTGCATGGGCCCTGATACCCGCCTTGTTTCCCTCGCCCCGGTTGGTGCTGAAGCATTCCTCCATGAACCGATGGTAGGCCTCGCGGTATTCGGG
>DKBS01000026.1:613-758 GCA_002451275.1 Planctomycetaceae bacterium UBA6894
GACCAGAGGAACTCGTAGGTGCGGAATTCACGGTCCGCCTCGCGCTTGGCCTGGAGAATCTCCTCCGGGCTCCAGTCGAGGTAGGCACCCACCCTGTGGCGGTAGGAAAAGATGCGGTTGAGCAGCGGGCTGATCAGCGCGATCC
>DKBS01000026.1:993-14037 GCA_002451275.1 Planctomycetaceae bacterium UBA6894
AGCAGCGGGCTGATCAGCGCGATCCGCTTGATCCGTTCCGCCATCGCCGCTTCCGCCACCTTTTGCCGGCGCTGGAAAAGGTAGGCCACGATCACCACGACCACGGGGGTGGCCAGGGCACCAAGGGCCTTGGCCACCTCGACAAAAGTGTTCAACAGTCCGCCTTCCATGCGCGCAATCCGTTCCCTCTGGTGGAAACCGGGCTGGGATCAGCCGGTTCATTGGTTTATTTCTTCGACCGCAGCGCGTGCACCTGCCGGTGCACCGACTCCACGATACGTTCCTCCACCTCCACCGCGAAGGGGCCAGGCAGCGACTGGTAGATCACCGCCTCGGTGCCCTCATAGCCGCCCTCGAGCAGAACCCGGCGGGTGGGCACATAGGCGTGCACCAGGTTGGAATAACCGGCGATCCAGACCGGCCGGCCCTCCTGCCGCAATTCCCCCTTCAGCCGCAGAGAATAGTCCGCCATGGGCTCGCCACCCAATGCCACTAGGGTGAACCTTTCCCCGAACTGGATCACCTGAACCGGCAGGGGATAATCGGCGGGTTTGTCGCCCGGGTTGGGCCATTGTTTCAGCACCCAATCGGCGTGCCGCGCCACAAAGCCATTGCCTGATTTGGCCCGGGCTTCCAGTTCCGCCCGGGGCGGCAACGGCGCGAAGGGCAACGGGCAGACCTCCATGGAGCTGGAAAGGCTGGGGCCCAAGGGCAGCGATTGTGCCGCCAGCCCCTTCTCCACCGCAGCCGCCAAGGCCAGGCCGTTGGGCTCGGCATCGGCATCGCCCCGATTGGGGGAGGGATTCTGGTCGCCACCGCAGCCAGCTAAAAACAGCGCGACGGCGCCGGGGTGGTCCTTCTCCAATTGGCGCTGGGCGAACCCGGCGTAGTCGCCGTTGATCTTGCGGGTGGGGCCCAGGGCCGTGTTGTGGCAGGCGAAGCCGAACACAACGCCTACCAGTTTCCCGCCTGATGATTCAATGCGCAGCACCGGCACCTCATGGTCCACCGGGCCGTTCGGGTTGGGAGCCAGGCGGAATCCCATCGGTGTGGGCAGGCGCCGGTTCATGGAGTGGGCGCATCGGGAGGAGCTATAGGCCAGGGAGGCGGGCGCTTGGGCGGCGATGGCCTTGCCGATGGCGGCGTCCATCCGCTGGATCAGGAAATCCACATATTCGTCCGCCCGCTTGCCCCATTCGGGAGGGATGCCCCAATCCGACACGGTCTTGCTGGAGACCATGGGGCCGCCGTGGGTGTGCGAGGTGTTCACCAGCAGCTCTTCGGGTTTCAGGCTGTGGCTTTTGGCGGCCATCGCCACGATCCGGTCCCGCAGGGTTTGGGGGATCTCGATCAGGTCCAGCCCCACGATGACCAACCGTTTGCCCCGGGCATCGGTCAGTGCCAGCGCGCGGGCGTGCAGGTCGGTCAGCACACCGTCCGAGGGGCCATTCCGCGCGGCATATCCGGCCATCCAGACCGGCTGCAGGGGGGTGATTTTTTCCCGGGCCATGCCGGCCTTCCACTGGCCGGTTTCGTCCGCGATACCGCGGGAGGCCCACATCAATGGGATTGCCGCGAGGAAGAAAAGCAGTCGGGCGGGAGCGTGCATTGGGGTACCGCGTGGCCTTGGTGCCGGAGGCATGTCGGGTGGTCAATGAGAGGCTGATTATTCGCTAAATCTGCGGGCCGGGCAAATACCTCCTGTGGAGCCATGCTGGGGCAAAAGGGGATGGGACAGCCGGGCGGATGGGTGGGGTGTATGAAAAGTGGTTCATGTCTAAACTCCCCTTGGGTGGCCGGTTATAATTTCGCCCATGAATACCAAAGAAATCCTCGCACAACTCAAGGCCTTGGGCGATCCCGCCCGCCATGCGCACAATGAGCGGGCCGGCGCACCGGTCAACCAGTTTGGCGTGAAGCTCGGGGATATTCGTACCCTGGCCAAGAAGCTGAAAACAAACCATGAACTCGCGCTGGAGTTGTGGGGCACCGGCAATGTGGAGGCGCAACTGGTCGCCACGCTTGTCATGAAGGCCAAGGCCCTGACACCGGACCAGCTCGACACGCTGACCCGCTCCACCACCTGCGCCCAAGTGGCCGACTGGCTGAACGCCTATGTGGTGGCACAGCACCCGGGCAAGGATGGCCTGCGCGAAAAATGGATGACGGCGAAGGACAAGTGGGCGGCCCGGGCCGGGTGGAACCTCACCGCCAGCCGCATCAACAAGGGCACCGCGGATGACCTGGACCTGCCAGCACTGCTCGACCGCATTGAGAAAGAGATGCCGAAGGCAGCGCCGGAGGTGCAGTGGACCATGAACAACACGCTGGCCGCCATCGGCATCCAGCATGCCCATTTGCGCAAACGCGCGGTCGCCATCGGCGAGAAGGTCGGCCTGTACCGGGATTGGCCAGTATCCAAGGGGTGCATCATCCCCTTCGTGCCGGTGTGGGTGGAGGCGATGGTGCAGCGCAAGGGGTGATTGGCCCTGGCGTTTTAGGCCTTCTTCACGAATTCTGATTTCAGCTTCATGGCTCCGAAGCCGTCGATCTTGCAATCGATGTCGTGATCCCCGTCCACCAGACGGATGGTCTTGACTTTGGTGCCCAATTTCACGGAGCTGGATGCCCCTTTCACCTTCAGGTCCTGGATCACCTGCACGGTATCGCCGTCCTTCAGCTCGTTGCCAAAGGCGTCGCGCCAACCCTTTTTCTCCTCGGTGGCTGGTCCGGCACCGGGGTTCCATCGGTGGTCGCATTCGGTGCAGACCAGGAATGCACCGTCCTCATAGGCGTATTCAGATTGGCACTGGGGGCAGGGTGGTGTGTCGCTCATATTGGTAGCCGGCGGGTTAGGGTTCAGGTAAGATATCCAACCAATCGTATCAAGGGATCCGCACTGCCCAGCCACCGTTGCCCCATAGGCGAAAAGAAAACCCCTCCCGGTTGGGGAGGGGGTTCCAGGTAAAAACCGCTTGAAGGCTGTCGACCAAATCAGATTTGCGGCAACTGCCATTCCCCACGGCGCTCGCGGTCGTACCATTTGGCCACGGCGGGGGAGGGGTCGACGAAGCTCCAGGTTTGCGGGTTCCAGCGCACCGTCTCGCCGGTCCAGTAGGCGATGTTGCCCAGATGGCAGACCGCGACGCTGCGGGCGCCGATCTCCACATCGCAAATCGGCTTCTGCCGGCTCTTGATGCAGTTCAGCCAGTCGCGCTGGTGACCCGGCGACTTGTACAGCTTCACCGAGACCTCGCTTTCGGGGGTCTTGATCAGGTCATCGGGCTCGCTCTTCAAAAAGCCCCGGTTGACGAAGATCTTCCCCTTCTCGCCGATGAAAGCCACGCCGTTCACCTTCTTGCCCGGCTCGTACTCCTCCGCCCGGTAGAGCGGCGCGCCCGAGGCGTACACGAACTTCAGGCCCGCTCCCTTCGACCCGTCCGCCGGCGGGATGATCTCCACCGGGCCCGACATGTCCATGCCCAGGCCCCACTGCGCGATGTCGAAATGATGCGCGCCCCAGTCGGTCATCATGCCGCCCGAGTATTCCCGGTACAGCCGCCAGTTGGGGAAGTGGTTGTGCACGCCCCGGGGCGCCAGCACCGAGTTGTACGGCCGCACGGGTGCCGGCCCCAGCCAGCGGTCCCAGTCCAGGCCGGGCTCCATCGGTTCCTCGGGCAGGTCGCACGGCACGCTCGGCCCGCCAATGTTTGCGTACACCGCCTTCAGCTTGCCGATCTTGCCGCTGCGCACCAGTTCGCACGCGACGCGGAACTCGCTGCCCGACCGTTGCTGGCTGCCCACCTGGAACACGCGGTCGTATTTGCGGGTCGCGTCGATCAGCAGCTTCGCCTCCTTCAAGGTCAGCGTCAGCGGCTTTTCGCAGTAAACATCCTTGCCCGCCTTCAGCGCCTCAATTGCCGGAATCGTGTGCCAGTGGTCCGGCGTGGCGATCACCACCGCGTCCACATCCTTCCGCGCCAGCAATTCGCGGAAGTCCACATACGCCCCGCAGCCCTTGTAGGTGCCGCTCTTCGTTTCCTCGGCGTATTTCTTTTCCACGCGACCCTTCGCGTCTTCCCGCCGTTTGGTGTCCACATCACACACCGCCACCACCTGGCAGTCGGGCTGGCCCAGGAAATGCCCCAGGTGGCTGCTGTTCATCTTGCCGGTGCCGATGAACCCAAGCCGCAGACGCGCGCTTTGTGGTTCCTTGCCCTCCTGGGCGCGAATGGCACCGGTGAGAATGGTCGGGGCTGCGGCCAATCCTGCTGCCGTTTTCGCGAATCCGCGTCGGTTCATGTCTGCCATGGAGAGGGTACCTCGGGGGGATTTCTGTTCATCCGGTGGGAAAACCGGTTGTACCCCAGACCTGGCGGTGAATCAAACCCCCAGCCGTCCCCCGCCTGCCAATCCCACCACCCTTTTCCTTTTCCGGTTAAAATGGAAGGATCAGTTACCCCGCCTTCCCGGACCTTTCCGGCCATGCAGACACCCTTATTGTTTTCCCTTCTCACGGCCCTTGGCCTGCCCATGGCCGGGCCCGATAAGGCCCCACCCTCTTTCGACCGCGATGTCCTGCCGGTTCTCAGCGATTTCTGCTTCCCCTGCCACGGCCCAGATGCCAAATCCAGGAAAGCTGACCTCCGCCTCGACACCGCCGCCGATGCCCTCCGCCCCGAGGCCGGTGCCATCGTCCCCGGCAAGCCCGCCGAAAGCGCCCTCATCGAACGCATGCGCCATGCCGATCCATCGAAGCTGATGCCCCCACCCAAATTCGCCAAGCGTCCCACCGAAGCCCAGATCCAAACCCTCGAGGCCTGGATCCAATCGGGTGCCACCTGGGGCAAACACTGGTCGCTCACACCACCGCAGAAGCCAACCCTGCCAGGAACCGATTCCACCTGGCCCCGCCAGCCTTGGGACGCCCTCGTCCTGGCCCGCCTGCGCCAAGAGGGCCTGAAACCTTCCCCTGAAGCCCCAAGGGCTACCCTGCTCCGGCGCGTCACGCTCGACCTCACCGGCTTACCCCCCACCGACAGGGAACTGGCTGAATTTCTGGCCGACAGCAAACCCGATGCCTACGACCGCGCTGTCGATCGCCTGCTGGCCTCTCCCCGCTTTGGTGAACGCATGGCATGGGACTGGCTCGATGCCGCCCGCTACGCCGACAGCAACGGGTACCAGGGCGATGCCGAGCGCACCATGTGGCCCTGGCGCGACTGGGTCGTGCAGGCCTTCAACAACAATCTGCCCTACGACCAGTTCACCATCTGGCAGATCGCCGGCGACCTGTTGCCAAATGCCAACCACGAGCAAAAGCTCGCCACCGCCTTACTGCGCAACCACATGATCAACGGCGAGGGTGGCCGCATCCCTGAAGAGAACCGCGTCGATTATGTCTTCGACATGGCCGAAACGGTCGGTACCGTCTGGCTTGGCCTCACCTTCAACTGCTGCCGCTGCCACGACCACAAGTACGACCCGCTCACCCAGCGCGATTACTACCGCCTGTTCGCCTTCTTCAACCGCACCGCGGTCGATGGCTCCGGTGGCAACCCGCAAACACCCCCCGTGCTCGATGCCCCCAGCCCCGTCCAGGCTTCCGAGCGGGTCCGCCTCGCCGGCGAGCTGGCCAAGGTGCAGGCCAGAATCGAGGTGCTGGAGAAGGAATATGCCCCGAAGGTGGATCCCGCGTCCGAGGCAGGCAAGGCGCTGCAAAAGAAACTGCCCGATCGTTCCGCCACCGAATCCCTCGCCGTCCGCAAAGCCCTGAAGGAGTTTGCCAAAGACTGCGGCTCCATCTTGGACGAATACGAGAAATTCAAGGCCGCCCGCGACGCCAACGAGCGGATCATCCCCCGCGTGATGGTCATGGCCGACCAACCCAAGTTTCGGGACACCTTCCTGCTGAAAACCGGCCTCTACAACCAGCCCGGCGACAAGGTCGATGCCGGCACCCCCGGGGCTTTGGCCCCGCTGCCTCCAGGCGCCCCGGTCGATCGCCTGGCCCTGGCCCGCTGGCTGCTGGCCCCAGAAAATCCCCTCACCGCCCGCGTCACCGTCAACCGCCTCTGGACGCAGTTCTTTGGCATCGGCCTGGTCAAAACCCCCGAAGATTTCGGCATCCAGGGCGAGCGCCCCGTCCAGCCCGAACTGCTCGACTGGCTCGCTGTCGATTTCCGCGAGAACGGTTGGGATGTGAAGCGCCTGGTCCGCTCCATCGTCACCAGCGCCACCTACCGGCAGACTTCGGTGGTCACGCCCGAATTGCTCGAAAAGGATCCCGAAAATCGACTGCTGGCCCGCGGCTCGCGCCAGCGCCTGCCCGCCTGGATGCTGCGCGACCAGGCGCTGGCCATCTCCGGCCTGCTGGTGGACAAGCCCGGTGGCCGCCCGGTCAACCCGTACCAACCCGAAGGCATCTGGGAGGAAGCCACCTTCGGCAACAAGAAATATGTGCAGGACAAGGGCGACGCGCTCTACCGCCGTACCCTCTACACCTTCTGGCGTCGCATTGCCGGTCCCGCCGAGATCTTCGACAACGCGCCCCGTCAGGTCTGTTCGGTGAAGGTCTACCGCACCAACACCCCGCTGCACGCGCTGCTCACGCTCAATGATCCCACCTACCTCGAGGCGGCCCGGCACCTGGCGCAAAAAGCCCTGCAATCCCCGGGTGATGAGACTGCCCGCCTGCAGAATCTTGCCGGCAGGGTCCTCGGCCGCGCCCTGAGGCCCGCTGAGATTCCCCCGCTGGCCAAAGCGTTGGCATCCGCCCGCGCCCAGTACCTTTCCGCCCCTGCCGAGGCCGAAAAATTCCTCCGGGTCGGCGAATCCGAGCGCGATGAGGATCTCCCCGCCCCCGAGCACGCCGCCTGGACCGTGGTCGCCCAAATTGTCCTGAACCTGGACGAGGCCCTATGCAAGGAATGACCCCCATGCCCTGCAACCCCGTCGGCTGGACCCGCCGTGAGTTGCTCACCGGCGCCATGCACGGCGCCGGCACTCTGGGTCTTGCAGCCCTGTCCGGCCTGCTCACCCGCGATTCCCGCGCCGGTACCGGCACGCTCACCGGAGCCCTGCACCAGCCCGCCCGTGCCAAGCGTGTCATCTACCTGTTCATGAACGGCGCGCCCACGCATGTGGACATCTTCGACCACAAGCCCAAGCTGACCGAGATGCACGGCCAGCCCGTCCCCGAGAGTTTCATCGCCGGCAAGCGCTTTTCCACCATGTCGGGCGGCGTGACGGGCAAACTGATGCTCGCCCCCATCCAGCCCTTCCACCGGCGGGGCCAATGCGGCGCATGGGTCAGCGACCTCATGCCGTACACTGCCCGCATGGCCGATGACCTGTGCATCATCCGCTCCATGCACACCGATGCCGTCAACCACGCCCCCGCCATCTCATTGATGCTTTCCGGCGCGCAAATCCCCGGCCGGCCCACGCTGGGGGGCTGGCTCTCCTACGGTTTGGGCTCCGAGCGCGATGAACTGCCCGCCTTCGTCGCCATGACTTCCGTCAGCAAGGGCACCACCTGCGGCCAGATTTTTTACGACTTCTACTGGGGCGCCGGTTTCCTCCCCTCCCGCCACCAGGGCGTGAAATTCCGCAACTCCAGCGACCCCGTCCTCTACCTGTCCGATCCCCCCGGCATGCGTCGCGAGTGGCGCCGCGGCCAGCTCGATGCCATCGCCGAACTGAACCGTCAGAAACTCGGCGCTGTCGGCGATCCCGAAATCGCCACCCGCATCAGCCAGTACGAGATGGCCTACCGCATGCAGGCCAGCGTCCCCGAACTGGCCGACCTGGCCAGCGAACCCAAATCGGTGCTCGACCTGTACGGTCCCCAGGTGCTCGAACCCGGATCCTTCGCCCGCAACTGCCTCATGGCCCGCCGCCTCATCGAACGCGGCACCCGTTATGTCCAGGTGATGCACGCCGGCTGGGACCAGCACAACAGCATCACCACCGAGCTCTATACCCAATGCCGGGATACCGACCAGCCTTCGTGGGCCCTGGTGCAGGACCTGAAGCAGCGCGGTCTCCTCGACGACACCCTCGTCATCTGGGGGGGCGAATTCGGCCGCACCCCCTTCATCCAGAACGACATCGCCAACCGCAAGACCTGGGGCCGTGACCACCACCCCTACGCCTACACCACCTGGCTGGCCGGTGGCGGTATCAAACCCGGTCTGCAGTACGGCGAGTCCGATGAACTGGGCATGAATGTCGCCTCAAACGGCGTCCATGTCCATGACCTGCAGGCCACCATCCTCGCCGCCTGCGGCATCGACCACGAGAAACTCACCTACCGCTTCCAGGGGCGCGATTTCCGCCTCACCGATGTCCACGGCAAGGTGGTCAGGGAACTGTTCGCATGAGCCAGACTCCAGTGTATCTTCCCGAAGGCACCAGACTCACCCGGGTCGTCTGGGTTGACAACGCCAATGTCGCCCGCGCCAAGGCCTTCCACACCGCCTCGCTGGCCCGCTTTGCCCAAGCGGGTGTGGGCATCGCCGCCGCGCAGATGGCGCTGCCCGCCCAATGCGATGCCATCGCCCCCGACAGTGGCCTTTCCCCCGCCGGTGAAATCCGGCTGGTGCCCGATTGGTCCACCTGCGTGGCACTCCCCCATGCCCCCGGCCACGCCCGCGTGTTGGGCGACATGCGCCTGAACGATGCTGATTGGGCACTCTGCCCGCGTGGTTTTCTCCGCCGCGTCCTGACTCGGGCGCAGGAGCAGGGCCTGAAATTCCAGACAGCTTTTGAGACCGAGTTCTATTGGGTTCGGCAGACGCCCGACGAATGCGTCGTGCCGGTCCTGCAAAGCGTCTTCGCCTCCACGCTCACCCTCGATACCCTCCGCCCCGCCATCGATGACCTGGTCGATTCGCTGGTCGGCCAGGGGTTGCCCGTGGAACTGGCCCACGGCGAGTGCGGCCCCGGCCAGATGGAAATCTCCCTGCACCACAACGACCCGCTCACCGCCGCCGACCGGATGGTCGCCCTGCGCGAGACTGCCCACGCCATCGGCCTGAAGCACGGCTACGCCACCACCTTCCTGCCCAAGCCGTTCCTGCACGCTGCCGGCAGCGGGGCCCATGTCCACCTCAGCCTGTGGCGCGAGGGCCGCAACGCGTTGCCCGATGCCAAGGGGTTGGGCGGTCTCTCCACCGAGGGCCTTGCCTCCGTTGCCGGCATCCTCGACCACCTGCCCGCGTTGTGCGCCGTGCTGAACCCGATCACCAGTTCCTACCGTCGTCTGGTCCCCAGTTCCTGGAGCGGCTCACACGGGGTCTGGGGTTTCGAGAATCGCGAGACCGCCGTCCGCGTCCTGGGCGGCCCGCAAGGTTCCACGCATTTCGAGCTGAAAACACCGGATGGCGCCGCCAACCCCTACCTGGCCATGGGGGCCATACTCACCGCGGTGCTCGACGGCATGGAACGCGGCCTGCACCCCGGCCAACCCGTCGATCGTGACCCCGCTACCCTGACCGCCGCCGAGCGCGAAAAAATTGGCGTCCGCCCTCTCCCCGCCCATCCGGGGGAGGCCATCCAGCGGTTTTCCACGGACAAGGTTCTGACCGGGGCCATGGGCCCAGGCCTGGCCAGAGCCTTCATTGCCGTTCGTCAAAGCGAGTGGAATCACATGCGCGAATTCACGCACGACGACGAGGTCAAGCTGCTGCTCACCCGGTACTGACACGGCTCCGGTCAGCCCTGGCTGCCGGAATTCCTCACTCCACGCTCACCGCGTAGGGACTGGAGCGGTCCACCTGGTTGCCGCAGAGCAGGGGGATCTGGTCCTCGGTCTGCAGATGGCGGACATCGAGCACGCGTTCGGCGGTGAGTCGGGCAAGGGCGGTGGGGAGTTCGTTCTCGGGGATGGCGATCAGGACGACGCTGACGGCATACCCCTGGCGGCGCAGATCGCCGATGGCCATGGCGGCCTCGAGGGTGACGCGTGGCAGAAGGCACAGCACCGTGGCGTCTCGGGGCAACCGGTCCTGGGCCGAGGCGATGAGCTGTTCCACCGTGAGACCCTGCTGCGGCTCAAGCCGGGCGAGGATTTCCCGGGCGCGCGCGAGTTGTTCCTCACCGCGGCGGGTGGGCAGCACCACCGGGTGCAGGTGCTCCAGCACCCCCGGCTCGCGGCCGGCGTTGCGGGCCTCGATGCGGGAGTCGGGTTCGAGTTCGTAGCCCTCGGTCCGGACGCGCTCGGCGGCGTCGCGGCCGTTGGTGATCAGGCCCACCTGCTGCTTGAGCCCGCAGAGCGCGCCCACCAGGCTGGCGGCGGCGACCACCGCCAGATCGGACCGGTCCGGCTCGCCCTGGCGGTGGTAGCCATCGGCATGGAAATCGAGCAGCAGCGTGGAGCCAGCCAGGCAGGAGGGCTCGTACAGCTTGCACTGAAGGGTGCCGGTGCGGGCGGTGGCGCGCCAGTGGATGCGGCGGAGCGGGTCGCCGGGCTCGTAGGCGCGCACGCCGCGCAATAGCGTGGGGTCCTCGAACAGGCGATGGGCCAGGCGGATCTCGCCCACGGGACGGCGGGAGGCCAGCTCGTAGGCCTGTACGGGGATGACTCTGGGCAGAACCAGAACAAAGGCCGGCTCGGTGAGGACCTTGAAGCGCCGGTAGAGGCCGAAGAGATCGCCGTGCTCGACGACGAGCGGGCCGATCTGGTGGTAGCCCCGGCGCAGCGCGCGGACGCGGTACTTGACCTCGGTCTCGCCGCCGGCTCCGAGCATGACGAGCTTAAGGCGGCGGCCTTCCACCTCGAGCGACGGATGGCGGTGGCGCAGGGCGCTTTTGGGCAGCAGGTCCTCCAGCAGCAGCCAGGGGACCGGGGCCATTCCCTGGTTGGTCACCCGGACGCGGATGACGGCGGTCTCGCCGGTCTCCAGCACCCGGGAACGGGGCTTGCGGGTGGCGGTGATGTCGTTGAGCCTGCGCGAGGCAAGGGCCCGGGAGACCAGCATGAGGCCGGCCAGCGCGTACATGCTGTAGGCGAGCAGGCCTGACTGGAGCACCAGCGCCAGGCACAGCATCAGCAGTGTTCCAACCCACCACAACATGGGCAGCCCCGCGGGGTGACGGATCAGTCGGCGAAGGCGTCGCGGGCCTCTTGCCCGGGGACGGAAGGCACCCGCACCTCCGAGACCAGCTCGTGCAGCAGCGCGGCGGCGGTCTGCTTGCGCAGGCGGCTCTCGGGGCGCAGGATGATCCGGTGCGCGAGGACCGGTTGCACCATGCGCTTGACATCATCGGGCGTGACAAAGCCGCGGCCCTGCACCGCGGCCACGGCTTGGGCGGTGCGCAAAAGCGCCAGCGAGGCGCGCGGGCTTCCGCCCAGCGCGATATCCTCGTGCTCGCGGGTGGCGTGGACGATCTCCAGGATGTAACGCTTCACCTTGTCATCGACATGCACATCCTTCGTGGCCTCCTGCAGCGCCAGCCAGTCGGCGACGGAAAGGACAGGCTGCAGGTCCTCGATGGGGTGCGACTTGCGCAGCCGGCCCAGCAGGCGGAACTCGTCCTCCAGCGAGGGGTAGCCCAGGCTGAGGCGGACGAGGAAACGGTCGAGCTGGGCCTCAGGCAGCGGGAAGGTGCCCTCGTGGTCCACCGGGTTTTGCGTGGCAATGACGAGGAAGGGGGGCTTGAGGGCATAGGTCTGCCCGTCCACGGTGACCTTCCGCTCGGCCATCGCCTCGAGAAGCGCGGCCTGGGTGCGTGGCGTGGCGCGGTTGATTTCATCGGCCAGCAGCGTGTGGCAGAAAATCGGGCCGGGGCGGAACTCGAACTCGGCGGTCTTGGGGCTGAAGACACTGACCCCGGTGATGTCGGTGGGGAGCAGGTCGGGGGTGCACTGGATGCGCTTGAAGGAGCCGCCGACGGAGCGGGCCATGGCGCGGGCCAGCATGGTCTTGGCGACGCCGGGGACATCCTCCAGCAGGATGTGACCCTCGGCAAGGTAGGCCACGAGGGCCAGCATCACCTGCTGGCGCTTGCCGACCAGCACCTTCTCGATGTTGGTGAGGACCCGGCTGAAGGGGCCGGAGATGTCGATGGCCTGGCTGCTGGCTGGTTTCATGGCGGCACCCTGACGGATGCCGGCTCAAAAGCAGGCACCCCGCTCAACCCCGAAGCTGTCCTTGTGGACACTCTAGGGGAAGGGGCGGGGCTGCGCTACGATGGGCTTTTCGGCCCGGCGGATTAGAAGATGTCGAGCCAGAAGTGCGCGCCGCTGTGGAAACGCTGGGACCTCTGCTGCATGTAGATCCAGTTCGGTTCCTTGTACGGCGGGTAGGCCATGTAGGCGGGCGGGGGCATGTAGGGTTGCCCGGGGCCCTCGGGCCACTTGGGCCCCATGCTGGGCGCGTAGTTGTGGGGGAAGTAGTGGTAGGGGTAGTAAAACATCCGGGGCAGGCGAGGGTCGGTTCCCTGGGCCTTGGCCTCCGTGGTGCTCAGGGCCACCAGGCCCAGGGCCACGGCAAGCCCCCAGACAAATTGGACGGTGCGGCGCATGGTGCTGTTCCTCCAGCGTGTGGCTGACGGGCCGGCAGGGGATGCACGGGTAGCCCGACAGGTTGGAAATCCTTCCGAGCAAACCTAACCCACGGTGGACCGTCGGGCGGGGGAAGGGCAACCCGGCGGGTGATTTTTTTCCGGGTTTTCATGCCGGTGGTGCCACCGGCGGGATTTTTTCGCATACCGCCGGTTGTGTGCCGGGGTGGTGGGAGAAAAAGGGTAGACGATGCAAGATTTCCTCAAGTCTGAAGCGATGGCCAGTCTGTTGGGCGACCTGGATGTGCCGTTGATCACCCGGTACGCCAGCCCCGAGATGGTGGGGGTGTTCACGCCCCAGAATCGGCACGGGACCTGGCGGCGCCTGTGGCTCGCCCTGGCCGAGGCCGAGGCGGAACTGGGCCTGCTGGCCGATGACGGCAAATCACCGCGGATCAAGCCAAGTCAGCTGGAAGCCCTGAAAAAACATCTCGATGACATCGACTTCGCGGCGGTGGCCCGGCACGAGAAGCGGCT
>DKBS01000026.1:14358-27463 GCA_002451275.1 Planctomycetaceae bacterium UBA6894
CTGGGGGCGACCAGTTGCTATGTGACCGACAACGCCGAACTGATCCTGATGCGGGACGGCCTGAGGCTGCTGGAGGGCAAGCTGGCCAGCGCCATCCATGCCCTGGGCGGCTTCGCCAAACGGCACAAGGACATGGCGACCCTGGGCTTCACGCATTTCCAGCCGGCGCAACTGACCACGGTGGGCAAGCGGGCCTGCCTGTGGATCCAGGACCTGCTCCTCGACTTGGCGGAGATCTCGCACCGGCGGGCCACGCTGCCGTTCCGCGGCGTGAAGGGAACCACCGGCACACAGGCGAGCTTTTTGTCCCTGTTCCATGGCGACCACGCGAAGGTGCGGGCGCTGGACAAACTGGTGGCCAGGAAGATGGGTTTTGACAAGGTGTTCCCGGTGACCGGGCAGACCTACCCCCGCAAGATCGACACGCAGATTCTGGATGCGCTGTCGGGCCTGGGGCAATCGACCCACAAGTGGGGCACCGACCTGAGGCTGTTGTCGCACCGGCAGGAGGTGGATGAACCGTTCGAGAAGGAGCAGGTGGGCTCGAGCGCGATGGCCTACAAGCGCAACCCGATGCGGGCCGAGCGTATGTGCGGGCTGGCGCGCTACCTGATGACGCTGCCCGCCAACGCGGCGCAGACCGCGGCGACGCAGTGGCTGGAGCGCACGCTGGACGACAGCGTGAACCGCAGGCTTTCCATCCCGCAGGCCTTTCTGGCGGCGGACGCGGTGCTGCGCATCGCGCAAAACCTGGCGGGCGGCCTGGTGGCCAACCCGGATGTGATCCGCCGCGAGGTGGACCGCTACCTGCCCTACATGGCCACCGAGAACCTCCTCATGGCGGCGGTGGCCGCGGGCGGCGACCGGCAGGAGGTGCATGAGGTGATCCGCCGGCACAGTCATGAGGTGACCCAGGCGCTGAAGCAGGGATCGCTGAAAAACGACCTGCTGGAGCGGCTGGGGACCGACCCGGCCTTCACCAGGGTGGACATCGCCAAGGTGATGGCCGAAGGCGCCTTCACCGGCCGCGCGGCGGAGCAGGTGGATGAATTTTTGGCCGAGGAGGTGGAGCCGGCGCTGGCCCCCTACCGGGCGCAACTGGGCCAAACGGCCGAATTGCATGTGTGAGACGGGCGAAAAGCCCGCATTTTGCCCGGTCTGGCCCCTTTCTGGGGCTGGCCGGATTCGATAAAACTAAGGTTTCGGCTTACTTTTTCACTCTCCCCGCTCATTTGAGGCCCAGTCATGGCAGTGAAACTGCAGGTTCCCCCCGGCGAAAAGATCAGCATTTCCGGCGGCAAGCTGGTGGTGCCGAACAATCCGATCCTTCCGTTCATCGAGGGCGACGGCACCGGCCCGGACATCTGGAAGGCCTCGGTGCGGGTGTTTGACGCGGCGGTGGCGAAGGCCTACGGCGGCAAGAAAAAGATCAGTTGGATGGAGGTGTACGCCGGGGAGAAGTCGTTCAACCAGTTCAACAACTGGCTGCCCGACGAGACGGTGGAAGCCTTCCGCGATTACCTGGTGGGCATCAAGGGGCCGTTGACCACTCCCGTGGGCGGGGGCATCCGCTCGCTGAATGTGGCGTTGCGTCAGCTTCTGGACCTGTATGTCTGCCTGCGCCCCGTGCGCTGGTTCAAGGGTGTGCCCAGCCCGGTGAAGCAGCCTGGCAATGTGGACATGGTGATTTTCCGCGAGAACTGCGAGGACATCTACGCGGGCATCGAGTTCGCCGCCGGCACGCCGGAAGCGGCCAAGGTGCTGGCCTTCTTCGAGAAGGAATTCCCCAAGGAGTTCGGCAAGATCCGCTTCGGCACCGCCGCCAAGACCGCCGACTGGAACAAGTTCGCCGGCCTGACCGGCGGCAATGACACCGTGCAGGTGGGCGTGGGCATCAAGCCGGTGAGTGCCGCGGGCACCGAGCGTCTGGTGCGCTCGGCCATCGAGTACGCGCTGCGCGAGAAGCGCAAGAGCGTGACGCTGGTCCACAAGGGCAACATCATGAAGTTCACCGAGGGCGCCTTCAAGGACTGGGGCTACGCGCTGGCGAAGAACCAGTTCCGCGACCAGGTGGTGACCGAGCGCGAGAGCTGGATCCTGGGCAACAAGGACGCGAAGCCCGGCATCAGCGCCGAGGAGAACGCTAAGCTGATCGACCCCGGCTACGACATGATGACGCCCGAGCAGAAGGCGAAGATCGTGAAGGAAGTGGAGGCGGTGCTGAAGCTGGCCCCCACCCACGGCGACGGTAAGTGGAAGAGCAAGCTGCTGATCAAGGACAGCATCGCCGACATCACGCTGCAGCAGGTGCTGACACGCCCGAAGGATTTCGAGGTGATCGCCACGCTGAACCTGAACGGCGACTACCTCTCCGACGCGCTGGCTGCGCAGGTGGGCGGCATCGGCATCGCGCCGGGCGCGAACATCAACTATGTTTCGGGCCACGCGATCTTCGAGGCGACGCACGGCACCGCGCCGAAGTACGCCAACCTGGACAAGGTGAACCCGGGCAGCGTGGTGCTTTCGGGCGAGATGATGCTGCGGTACATGGGCTGGACCGAGGCGGCCGACCTGATCATCAAGGGCATGGACGGCGCGATCGCCGCGAAGACGGTGACCTATGACTTCGCCCGCCTGATGGAAGGCGCGAAGGAAGTGGGTTGCGGCGCCTTCGCCACCGAGGTGATCAACCACATGTGATGTGGTTGACGGAGAATGAATCTTGAAGGGCGCCAGCCGGAAGGCTGGCGCCCTTTTTTTTGATCAATCCGCCCGGGCGGCCTGCCGGGTCACGATGGGCACATAGCCCGCCTCCATGCCCTTGGGCGGGGTGACCAGCAGGGCCGGATCGAGATCAGCCAGTTTGCCTACGGCGGGCGGGGGCAGGTATTCGCGTTCCCGGGTCCAGGCGCGGTGGAGCTTTTCCACGCGGGCCTGGATCTGCTCGCGTTCGGCAGAGGTGAGATCGGCGTTCAGCAGGGCCGGCTGGTCGGCGAAACGGTACCAGTGGTAGGTCACGACGCTGCCATCGCCCAGGTTGGCCTGGAACGGGCCGGCCGCCGGCCCGGGCTTGCGCCAGGCGCTTTGCGGGTCATCGGGGGTGACATAGGGCTCGGGCCGGTTGCGCTTTTTGGGCTGGAACTCGACGGAGGCCAGGCCGGTTTCGGCCGGCACCTCAGCGGGCTTGGCCACCACCCATTCCTTGCGGCCGTTTTTCTCGGTCAGGCGGAAGTATTGCGGCAGGGTGATCAGGGGGCCGTTTGTGGCATCGGTTTTGGTGACCAGGTCACTGTTCCAGCGGTAGCCGTAGGTGTGTTCGTCGATGGCGACAGGATTGGCGAAGGAATTCCATGCCAGGGCGACCTTTTGGTCGCGCGGGGTGTTGGGAGGGTAGATGCGCCAGGTGGAGCCGCCCTTGCTGTTGAAGGTGTGCAGGCTGGATCCCTTGGGGTCGATGACGCTGGAGGCCGGGTTGCCACCCTCGAACCAGGATTTCACGGAGTTCCAGAGGGCCGATTTGTCGTAGGCGGTGACGCGGTGGACGACCATGGAATCGCCCCCCGCGTTGCGCGGAAATGCCGTGGGGGCGACGCGGGCCCAGGTGACTCCCTGGGAGTCGGTCGCCTGGTAGCTGGGGACATACTGGGTCTCCATTTGGATGGCCTTGTTGGGCTCGGACGGGCGCGAGTCGAGGAACTTGCCGGCGTGCTCGGGCTTTTGGCCGGTGATAGAGGACCAGTAGTGGGGGGTGAAGAAGCTCACGGGGCCCTTGAAGTTGCCGGTGTTCAGGAACAGGGTCCAGGATTGGTCACCGGTGGGGACGGGCTTGCCGGAGGTGGTGGCCTTGGGGTTGGTGAGCGGCAGGGGCAGGTAGCCGTACCCGAACAACTCGCCGCTGGTGCCCTGCTTTAGGTTGAGACCATCGGGCGGCCAGAGGACCCAGGGGCTGAGCTGGGCCACGCCGTAGACGCCGAGCGGTTTGGCCCAGTCGCGGCTTTTTCCGGCCCCGGGTCCATTGGCCCATTCGTTGAAGTTGAGGGTGACGCCACCCATGATGAATTTGGGTGTCTCGGTGGCGAACCGGGTGTCGCGCCACCAGCCAAGGCCGCCCTCGATATCGGAATAGAGGTCCTTGGGCTTGGGCTGCGGGTACTGGGCGAACATCCAGGTGCCGAAGAGACCTGTCTGGAAGCGGTTGCCGGGGTATTTGTCGAGCAGGGGCCAGGCCGCCACATACATGGAGAAGCCCGCGTTGAAGGATTCGGGCACCTTGCTGTGGGGGACCAGCAGGTAACCGGCCATCTCGCCCTCCTGGGGGCTTGGTTGCTTTTTGTCCTGGGCTGGGGCAAGGGGGGACACCACCAGCGCCAAGGCGATGGTCAGCGCGGCTGGCGCGAAGGTTTTGCGGCGGTACATCGGGATTGGCCCAGGGGCATATGGTTGAGGATGAACTTCAAATATACGGCATGACCAGTCTGCCGGCCCGGGGTCATTCGATCACATACCAGGTCATACTTTGGGCGGGTACGGTGACAGGGAGGTCGATGGTGTAGTCGCGCTTGAGCTTGAGGGTCCGGGTGGGTACCCCTTCTGGACCGGTGAGTCTCGCGTTTTCGGTGAGGCCGGTGTAGTAGAGGTTGACCGCGAGAGTCTTGCTGACAGGTTGGTTGAGGGGATTGAAGATGGCGAGCAAGCCTTTCTCCTTCAACGCCGGGTTGACATGAAGCATCCAGTCGAGGTCGCGGGCGTCGGCGCGCCGGCCGTGGATGAGGTCGCTTTCGAGGATGTCGCGGTGCGCCTTGAACCAGTTGACCTTTGACTGGACCATGTTGCGGGTGCGCTCGGTGTCGAACAGCCGGGGACCGCGGTAGCAGGCCTGCACGCCCAAAGCGAGGTTGCAGTCGAGCATGCGAGAGTAGTGGTCGAGGTGCTGATCGAGTGGCTCGATGGTGGCGGCGGCTCCCCCACCCTGGTATTCGGTGAGGGGGACAAACATCCAGCCCATTCCCGGTGTTTTTTGCCAGGTGCCGTCGAAGATGTTCTGCCGGGTGTGGATGACCTGCTGCTCGCGGGGCAATGACCAGTTCACCTCACGGTAGCCCATTCCAGTCTTGTTGGAGCCCGACAAGAAATAATGGTCAGGGACATTGAGAAAAATGCCCTCGGCCCGGCACCATTTGTAAAAGTCGCTGATCTCGCGCCACTGGTTCCAGCGGGAGTCCTCAAGCCCCTTGTGGCCGGGATGGGTTTCACTGGCGCAAACATCCCCGGGGTAGGAACCATCGTGCTCGAGCAGGGTGAAGCCACTTTCGCGGTGGAACTGGTAGAGACGCTTGAAATAGTCCTTTCCCCATTTGCTTTGCAGGCAGGGTGAATTGCCAAACGCGGGTTTCTGGCCCGGGGGCATGACCACATCGTTGCCACCGCCCACCTGGCGGGAGGCCAGCAGCGAGTAGCTGCCGATCTCGACACCTTTGGATTTTGCGTAAGCGGAGAATTTCTTGGCCCTTGCCAGCGTGGCGGGGCTGGTGTTTTCCATGTCGAAGCCGCTGCCGAAACTTAGGATCAGCATTTCAAAGCCAACCGCGGAGCATTGGTCGATAGCGTTCATCACGGCCCGCTCGCCGGAGTCGACCAGGTGCATCATCAGCGGGCTTTCGGTCACCCACGGGCAGATGACTCGGTAGACCCGGCGCACGGCGAGTCCGCAGCGTTCACGATCGGTGCTGTCCTGGGGGATCACCCAGGCGCGGAACGATTCAAAAGTCTCGCCGGGCGGGATGTTCTGGGCCGGGCCCAGATCGGGCCCGATGTCGAGCAGGCAGGGCGTTTTCCGTTCGTAGTTGACCTGGGATTGGAACCCCGGGTCGGGCAGCCAACGGAACGACCGCCTGTTGGCACCGGAAGCGAGCATGCCTCCGAAAGCCATGTCGGTCTCGATGTGGAGATTGGGCGGGGTGAGCCCCTCGGTGAGTTCATCGACCTCGGAGACGCGCTCGACAGCGGCGAGGACCTCGCTGGAGAAACGGTCGAGCCTGACTGTTTTTTCGCCGGCGTTGGTGATGGTGAACCACTTGGAATAGCAGGGGACGCCGTCGTACAACTCGTAGTGGATGGAGACCTTGAGCTTGGCGATGTCCACCGGGGCATCGGGTGGTGCGGCGAAATCCAGGCGGAGAGCCACGCCCGCCGGGGGCCACTGGACGCCGGGAGCATGGCGGCGAACCTGCTTCCAGGCCAGGCACGCTGCAGGTTTGCCGATGGTGTGGCCGGTGAACCGGAAAGACGCTGGATCGGTCTTTAATTGATCGATCCATTCGGGGCGCAGGAAGGCGAGGTTGGGTTGGCCCACCAGGCCGCCGATGGGGTGCAGCTTGCCATTGATGCCGAGGATAGCCTCAGGTTTGACACCACGGATGACGGATTGGTCGGTGGTGAGAATGTCGAGCCCGACGGTGGCGGCATTGGGGGTCAGGCGAAAGGTGCGGCGAATCAGGCCATTGGAGAGGGTGAGGGTGCGGGAATCGGGAGAGAGGCTTGCGGTGGCTTTGTAGGGCGAGGGATCGATGAGCCAGTCGGTGGGGGAAACGGCGCAGGTCTTGGATGCCAGTCCGCAAAAGATGAGGAGAAACAGGGCGGTCTGAAAACAACGCATGGATGATCCTGATGGGAAAGCTTGTCGGAATAGAAAAGCTGAAATAATAGGATTTGGAATGCTTTTTAGAGCCTATTTCACAATGGCCAAGGCACGGCCATAGCCGCCGCGGGTACCCTCGATCTTGATGGGCGCGAAGAGGAAGAAGGCTTCTTTGCACTCGACCGCCTGGAGGTTGGTGAGGAACTCGATCACCAACATTTCCTTGGCAGCGGCCATCCAGTCCACCTGCTGGGAGTGATTGGGATCGACACCGCCCAGTGTGGGGCCATCGGTGGCCACGCAGCGGATGCCTTGTCCGGCCAGCCAGGCGATGGCCTCGGGGGTGGGGGAGGCCCAGCCTTCGGTTTTGCCCTCAAGGGGGAGGACAAAGAGCGCATCCTTGTCGGGCGCGGCTGGCAGGGGTTTCAGTTTCGCGTCGGTGTGGCCAGTGCGGAAGGCGACGATCTCGCCGGGCTGGAAGGGTTTGGACTTGGCGTGTTCCTGGAGGAACTGGAGGGTGATGACCGGACCGGTTGGCTTGGCCTCGGAAAAGGCTGCCTTACCAGCCAGCGGGCGGACATCTACCAGGTGCAGATTGCCCATGGTCTGGTGCAGGGGTAACACTTCTGTGGTGGCGGTGGCCATGGGTAGTTTGCCGAATTGGGTCTCGAAGGCGGCGAGGCGGTCACGCACTGCGGGATCAGCCTTGGCCGATTCGGCGGAGTCTGCCGGAAGGGCGAAACTGGGCAGGTTCACATGGGTGCCGGCGTGGCTGTCGAACAGGTGGGTGAGGGCGAAATAGGGACCTCTTTGGGGTGAGAAGGCGTTGAGCACCTTGCTGACATAGCGACCGCCTTCCTCGCCCGGACCGCGGCCGGGCCAAACGATGGGGTAATCCTCGTGCAGGGTGACGGAGAGATCGGCTACCCGTTTGGCTTTGGCGCTGGCGATGAGTTCGGAGGCGATGGCGGGTTCGGTGATGGCGATGCAGCGGCATTCGCCGCCGGAACCGCCGGCGTGCTTGGCGGCGAGGATGGCGAAGAAGGAGCCAGTGGCGGGCAGGCTTTTGAGATTGGTGGCGCACTCGACCCAGATCATGCCGCGCTTGCCGCCGGCCTGGTGGGTGGGGACGGCCATGTCGGGCAGGGCGCCCATGCTAGCCCCATCGAGCCCGAGCGTCATCACACCGCGATCGGCGAGGTATTCCATGGTTTGGGGATTGGGGGCGGGCCAACCGGGGGTTTCCTTGCGGAGGGCTTTGGCGACGAAGCGGTCGCCGGCGGGGAAGGGTTTGTAGTAGCTGTCGGTGTAGTCGCTGCGGAAAAGGACGACATCGCCGGGGCCGAGGGGGCGGTGCTGTTTTTCCCAAGCCTTCACGATGTCGGGCCCGATGAGCTTACCCTTGCCGTTTTCGGCATCGTCGCGCAGGGCGGTCACATCGATGACGCAGGCCTCGCCGCAGAACTGCCAGGCGGGGACCTTTTCGCCGGTGATGAGGCCGTTGGGCCCGGCGCCCGGGAGTCCGGAATCGGGCGGGGGAACAAAGTGGGCCGGGGCGTCCCATTGGGTGCCGGTGTGCTCATCGATGATGAGCATGTCGCGGTGGCGGCCGGCGCGGGGGAAGGTGGCTGTGGGCACCACGGCGAAAGGCGTCATGCCCAAGGGCCAGACGCAGGGCAGGTCACGGGCGACGAGCAACGAGAGATCCTGCACCTTGCCGGCGGGAACGGGGCCTTGGGCCTGGGCGGCTGTGGTGAAGGCCAGCGCGACTCCCAGGGTTAGCCAAAGGGACTTTTTGACCATCTTCATACTGTCCACCATGGCTTGGGACTCCGCGAGGGGTGCAGAAAAGGATTTTCAAACCAGATCAGATGCCCACCAGGCGGGCCGCCTCAGCCAGTTTTTCGCAGACATCGGCGGGGAGACGGATTCCCTGCTCCAGGGCCTGGTTGCGGCTAGCCCATTCGCGTTCGCCGGGCAGCAGGACGCTGTCCACGCCAGTAGCCGCCGGGGCCTGGCGGATTTCGCGGCAGAGCAACTCGACCCCCTTTTGGTACTCATCCGGATCGGCAATGGCGGCGATGTCGGCGACGATGAAGCCGGCGTTGTGCAGGGAGGGCTGGGAGGGGGGATCGAACATCCAGCTTCCCACCTGCCAGGTGATGGCGCCGCCGGGGATGACGGCGGAGAGGAGTTCAGCCAGCAGGCCCAGGCCATACCCCTTGTGGCCAGCCATGGGGGCCAGGGACGCCTGTTGCGGGTAGAGGGAGCCATCGGTGGTGGGGATGCCGTCAGGGCCGATGAGCCAGGTGGGCGGAATGGTTTCACCGCGCTGCCGGGCGGCGTAGACCTTGCCGCCGGCCACGGCGGCGGTGGCCATGTCGAGCAGGATGGGCTCGCCCTGGGGGACCGGTGCGGCCCAGGCGAGCGGGTTGCTACCGAGGACGGCACCGCGGGAACCCGGGGCGGCGACACTGGGGATGTCGTTGCCGACCACGACGCAGAATAGGCCCTCGCGGGCGGCGCGCCAGGCGTAGTAGCCGGCGGCACCGATATGGCCGGTGTTTTTCAGGCCGATGTAGGCGATTCCGACAGTTTTTGCCTTGGTGATGGCGAGGTCAGTGGCGAAAGAGGAACCAACCTGGCCGAGGGCGGAATCGCCATCGACCACGGCCCAGCCGGGGCCTTCACGCAGGATTTTGGGTGTGCCGCGCACCTTGTAGCCGCCGCCCTGGAGTTTACGCAGGTAGCCGGCCAGCAGCTTGGTGCCGTGGGTGTGAACCCCCATGGTGTCAGCCAGGGTGAGGGCCTCGGCGGTGGTGGTGGCGTCCTCGGGTTGCAGGCCCACGCGCTCGAGGGCGGTGTGGACAAACGCCTCCAAGTCGGAGGGGTGGATGGGCTGATCGCTGGTCGGAACCGCGAAACTCATGTTTTCACTCCATTGACCACGCTGCCCAGGGGTTTGCCCTGCAGGGCGGCGACCGCCAGATGTGCGGCGGACTGCCGCAGGCGTGTGACGGCGGCAACACTGGCGCTGGCGATGTGGGGGGCGAGGATCACATTGGGGCGGTTGAGGATGGGGTGGCCTGCAGGAATGGGTTCGGGGTTGAAGACATCGAGCGCGACGCCGGCGAGCTTGCCGGAATCGAGCGCGTGGACCAGCGCGGTGGGATCGGCCAGGTCACCCCGGGCGAGGTTGATCAGCAGCGCGCCATCCTTCATAGAGGCGAGGGATTGGCTGTTGATAAGGTTTTTGGTCTGGGGCAGCGAGGGACAGTGCAGGGTGACGCAATCGGACTGGGCCAGCAGGGTGGGCAGGTCGGCGCAGATGGCACCGGCCTCGGTGATGGAAGAGGCAGGGACAACCGGGTCATGCACTAGGACCTTGCCCCCGAAGGCGATTAGCCGGCGGACGACGGCACGGCCGATGCGGCCGAAGCCGACCACGCCGACAGTCATGCGGCAGAGGGCCTGCAGGCCGGAGAGCGGGGTGGCCAGGCCCCAGGTGCCGGCGTGGACCTTGTTGGTATGGGTGACGACCTGGCGGGTGAGGGCGAGGATGAAGGCGAGGGTGTGGTCGGCCACCTCGTCGATGCAGTAATCGGGGATATTGCAGACGGGGATATTTTTGGCGCGGGCGGCATCGATATCGACATTGTCGAAGCCGATGCCGTAACGGACGATGGCGCGCGCCTTGTCCATGGCGGCGATGACCTGGGCGTTGACGGGGGCGAACTGGGTGATGACAGCATCTGCCCCGACAACAGCTTTTTGCAGCGCCTCGACATCCTTGGTTTGAGCGGGCACCAGTGTGGCGCCGGCTTTCTGGAGAATGCCCTGCTCGATGTCGAGGTCGGGGAAAGTGTGGTCGGTCACCACGACGCGCATGGGAATTTCCAAGGAGTGAAAATGGGCGTTTGGAACAAGAGGAGCCAGCAGGGAAAGTCAAACTAGATCCCTAGGCTAACCGGGCAGGCGGGCCGGTCAAGCAAATTGGAGCCGCATGGTGCCATTACCCAAATGGGCCAAATGGCAGCGGTACTATCGAGAACCCGAGCCGAAAAAGTCGAAGTGAAATAGTGTTTTGCCAAAGTATCTACCCGGGTTATACTTCTTGAAAAGATTCGGTTGGCCCCATTAGCCCGCCTTGGGCCGCCGTGTTGGCTGGTATTTACAGGTAGATTCCCGCCCCAGGATTCCAGCGGAGTTCCCGATGGATCCCCGATGCAGGCCCGCGAGGCTGCTATTGTTGACCGCTCTGATCCTATTGGAGGGTGCGGCGGGGTCTGTGCATGCCCAGTTACAAGTGAGCCCCGCAGCGGTGGTGCTGGATGGGCCGGAATCGACGCAGCAGTTGCTGGTGGGCCTGACGGCTGGCGCAGCGACCAAGGATGTGACCCGCAAGTCTTACTACAGCGTGGCCGATCCAGCGATCGCCCGGGTGGATGGTAACGGTTTGGTGGAACCGTTGGCCGAGGGGAGCACGCACATCTCCATTCGCCAAGGAAGCAACACAGGGAGCGTGACGCTGCGGGTGACCGGGTTGAGAAACCCCCAGCCGGTCTCCTTCGAGCAGCAGGTGATTCCGCTACTGACCAAGGCCGCCTGCAACTCAGGTGGCTGCCATGGCAAGGCGGAAGGCCAGAACGGCTTCAAGCTGAGCGTGTTCGGTTTTGACCCCGAAGCGGATCATGCCGCGTTGACGCGCGAGGGGCGCGGGCGGCGCGTGTTGGCCAGTTCGCCGGGTGACAGCCTGCTGGTGCAGAAGGCAGTGGCTCGGGTGCCGCACGGCGGCGGACGGAAAATCCAGGAGGGCTCTCTGCCCCATCGCCGGTTGATGCGCTGGATGGCGGAGGGGATGCGGGACGGCAACGGGGGGTTTGTGCCCGAGACGCGGATCGAAGTGGAACCGGAGCGGGTGGTTCTGGAACCAGGCTGGATGCAGCAGTTGCGGGTGACCGCGGTGGACGCGGAGGGGAAGCGCTACTGCGTGACGGCGGAGGCGGAATTCGAATCGAACGCGCCAAACATTGTGGGCGTGGACGGCAAGGGCGGGTTACAAGCCGGGCAGAACCCGGGTGAGGCCGCGATTCTGGTGCGCCATATGGGGAATGTGACCGTGTGCCGGGTGACGCTGCCCAGACCGGGGAACCGTTTCGCCAGACCGCCTGAAAACAACTTGGTGGACCGGCATGTGTGGGACAAGCTGGCGCTTTTGGGCATTCCGCCGAGCGGGATGGTGGATGATTCGACCTTCCTGAGGCGGGTGTATCTCGACACCATCGGCACGCTGCCGACAGCCACGGAGGCCCGGGAGTTTTTGGCGGACAGCCGGGCGGACAAGCGGTCCCGGGTGATCGACCGTTTGCTGGAGCGCCCGGAATACGCTGATTTCTGGGCGATGAAGTGGAGTGACCTGCTGCGGGTGGACCGGGACGCGATCGGGCCGCAGGGGGCGGTGGCGATTACGCGGTGGTTGCGACGGCAGTTCAGGGACAATACGCCCTACGACCAGTTCGCGCGGCAGATCGTGGCGGCGCGGGGAAACAGCGCCGGCGAAACGCCGTCGGCGTTTTTCAAGGCGCTGGACAACCCGGAAGCGCTGGCCCGATCGGTGAGCCAGTTGTTTTTGGGAGTGCGGATCGAGTGCGCGCAGTGCCACCACCATCCCTCGGAACGGTGGGGCCAGCCGGATTATTTCGGGCTGGCGGGGTTCTTCACGGGGGTGGGGCGCAAGCAGTTGCCCACCGGGTCGGTGAGCGTGGTGACCGAGACAGGCAAGGATCTGGAAAATCCACGGACCAAGAAGCCTGAGCCGACGCGGGCGCTGGGGGCGGTACCGGCGACATTCGGCGAGGAGCAGGACCGGCGCGATGTCTTCGCGGACTGGATGACCGAGACGGGGAACCCATATTTCGCCAAGGCGATCGCCAACCGTATGTGGGCCCATTATTTCGGACGGGGGCTGGTGGAACCGCTGGATGACCTGCGCGCGACCAACCCGGCCAGCAATGAACCGCTGCTGGAGGAATTGGCCGACCGTTTGAAGGGGGCGCGGTACGATCTGAAGGTGTTCACCCGCCTGCTGCTGAACTCGAGGGCCTACCAACTGGCGGGGGCCACGGAGGGCAACCGCACGGACGAGCAGAATTTTTCGCACGCCCTGCCCAAGGCGATGGCGGCGGAGGTGCTGCTGGACGCCATCTGCCAGGTGACGGGAACCCCCGAGAAATACCCTGGGCTGCCAGAGGGCACGCGGGCGGTGCAACTGTGGGACAACCGGATGCCCTCGTATTTTTTACGGCTGTTCGGCCGGCCGGTACGGGCGAGTGTGTGCGAATGTGAGCGGGGCAACGAGCCGAGCATCGCGCAGGCGCTGCACCTGATGAACGCGCCGGAGATCAACGACAAGATCCGGGCCCGGGGCGGTGTGGCCAGAAGGCTGGCCGATGGCAAGGGCGGCGACGA
>DKBS01000026.1:27769-29800 GCA_002451275.1 Planctomycetaceae bacterium UBA6894
GCCTTGTTCAGCCAGGCCGGGAAGGACCGCCGCGGGGCGGTGGAAGATGCCCTGTGGGCTCTGATGAACACGCGCGAGTTTGTCTACAACCATTGATCCGGCGGGTGCCGGGTGGAGACGGCCATGTTGATCCACCGAAACGACAGCAACCCTGCGCGGGGCAGCCATGTGTCCAGGAGGATGGCGCTGCGGGTGGGTGCCTCTGGCTTTTTGCCGGGACTGAGTCTGCCGGGACTGTTGCGCATGCAGGCGCAGGCGGCCACGGGCAGGGAAACCAATGCGAAGTCGTGCATCTTCCTGTTTTTGCAGGGTGGCCCCTCGACGATCGACATGTGGGACCTGAAACCGGAGGCACCTTCGGAGATACGGGGGCCCTACAAGGCGATCCGCACCAATGTGCCCGGCACCCTGGTGGGCGAACACTGTTTCCGGACTGCGAAAATCGCCGACAAGTTCACGATGCTGCGGAACCACAGCCACACCGACAACGGGCATACGACCGGGTGCCACTATGTGCTGACCGGGGTGAAGGCTGCCTTTGCCGACGGCGCGAACACCAAGGTGCCGGTGAACGATCTGTATCCGTCCATTGGCTCGGTGGTGGCGCGGGAGCTGGGGCCGCGGGGCGGGGTGCCACCGTACATCAACATGCCCCATCCGCTGACGGCTGGGGGGCCGGGTTTTTACGGGGCCGAGCATGCGCCGTTTGTCATCGAATCCGATCCGGTTCAGCCGGATTTTGAGGTGAAAGACCTGAGGGCGGACGAACGATTGGGCGAGGGGCGGGTGAAACGGCGTGGCCAGGTGTTGGAGAGTCTGGAGAAAGGCCTCAGCCAGCAGGGCCGTGCCGGGACGATGGACACCTACTACCAGAAGGCTCGGGATTTGATGACCTCGCCCCAGGCGCGGAAAGCCTTCGACCTGAAGGCGGAGAGCGAGAAGACGCGCAAGGAATACGGGCCGACCTCGCTTGGGCAGTGTGCGCTGCTGGCACGGCGGCTGGTGGAGGCGGGGTGCCGGTTCGTGGGTGTGGACCACGGGAGCTGGGACACGCATTTCTCGTGTTTTCCCAGTCTGGAGAAGGACCTGATCCCGCATGCGGACATGGCCTTCAGCGCGCTGGTTTCGGACCTGCACCAGCGGGGACTGCTGGACAGCACGCTGGTGGTGATGATGGGGGAGATGGGGCGGACCCCACGGATCAACGACAAAGCAGGGCGGGATCACTGGTCGATGACGCAAACAGTGCTGCTGGCCGGGGGTGGTGTCCAGCCGGGCCGGGTGATCGGGGCGACGGACAAAACCGGCTCGGCGCCGACAGCCGACCCGGTGGGTGTGTCGGATATCTTGCGGACGGTCTTCCACCTGATGGGTATCGATTCGGACAAGATCCTGCACACGCCCCTGGGCAGGCCGGTGCCGATCGTGAACGGCGGTAAGGTGATCCGGGAACTGCTGTGATGTGCCAACGAAGGCATGGTGTTGCCGCCCTGTGTGCGGTCCTATTCTGGGCCTTGGGTGTCTGCCACGGGCAGCGAGCCCCGGATGCCAGCCATGTTTATCCGCCGGCTGGTCAGGCTGGCAGCACGGTGGAGATTCGGCTGGCAGCCACCGACTTGACGCCTGACAGCCGTTTCTTTTTCATGGACCCCCGGCTGAAGCTGGAAGTGCAGAGCACGCCAAGCCAGGTGCTGATGCCGGAACCGCCCTACTGGGTGGGCATCAAATCCTATCTTAACGACCCGAACCTGACCCGCGAGGTTGTGGCCAAGCTGACCATTCCCGCCGGCATGCCGCCGGGGCTTGTCCATTGGGGTGTTGCGAACGCTTCAGGCGCTGGGGACATCGGGAAATTTCTGATTACGGACAGTCCCTCGGTACTGGAAGACGAGGGGCGCAGGGTGCCGCAGGTGCTGCCATCCGTTCCGGTCAACTTATGCGGCAGACTGGGCAGGATTGAAGAGGTAGATCTTTACGAGCTGGAGGCGAAGCGGGACGGGATCATCACCTGTGAACTGGTGGCAAGGCGAT
>DKBS01000156.1 GCA_002451275.1 Planctomycetaceae bacterium UBA6894
CAGCTGAGGTGATTGTGGACCCGGATGTGAAAGTCCTGCAGATGGCCCGCAAGCTGGCCAAGGCTCCTGTGCCGTGAGACTCAGGGCACGGCATGCTCACTTGGTTGACCTGCCGTTGATTCTAGTTTTCCACCACCCTGCATCCGGCTTTTTCCGGATGGTCTTCCACCCATTCGCTCCCTTTCACTCCACGCAACAGGAACAACACCAACACATCACCCCCTGAGCACAAGGCCATGCACCAGCCAAAACCGGCAAGAAATGGCGAGCCCGTCCATGAACCCGCCATCGCCGGCAACAACCCGAGCAAAAAGCCTGGCATCACCACCCCTAGCCGGTAGGACCTGGCAGTGAGGGGGACGAGGCATTGGGCGAAGGGGGTCATAGTTTTCCACTGGAACCCTATGCGGACTGCCTTGAAGCCACACCCGCTAAAAATTCCGCAGGTGAGGGCATGGACCAGTTCATGGATGACGATGCCAACCAGAACGGCTCCCATGAAAAGGAAAGGCCTATCAAAACAGACCTCCACCACCTGCCAAATCGCCGGCCAACCCTGCAGGAATCCGTGCAAAGCCACCAAAGGCAGGACCGAGATAACCGCCAATTGGAAACCGACCCGATTGGCCAATGCCATATCGATTGAGTGGCGCGTATCTTCACCGGAAAGGGGCACTTCGTTTTCCCGCCAGGAAGGTGCTGCAGATAGCCCGCAAACTGGCCAAGGCGCCGGTGCCGTGAGGCTCAGGGCACCACGGGTTTCAGCGCTTTCCCGCCCGGCTGATCCACCGGATAAGCCGCGTTGTGGGCCTCCAGCGCCGCAACCAGGCCTGACATCAAACGTTTCAATTCGACGGGGCTGGTTTTCGCCAGATCGCTCTGTTCGAAGGGATCTTCCTTCAGGTTGAACAACTGGTAGTGCGACCCGCCCGAGGATTTACCCGGGAAGTAATGGTAGATCACCTTCCAGTCGCCATCACGCCAGGTGGTGAAGTAGTCACATTGGTGGGGCGCGTGGGGGTAGTGCATCAGGAAACGCTCGGGGCGGGCGGGATCAGGTTCTGCTTTCAGCAGGGTTTTCAGGCCGCGGCCATCCACCACATGGCCCTGGGGGTTGGCGGTGTTTGTTAGTTCCAGCACGGTGGGGAACAGATCTTGGATGGCGGCCTGCTGGGGCTGCCAGGTGCCGGGCGCGATTGGCAGGGCCTTCTGCGCCGGATTATCGAGATTGGCTTTCAGCCACGCGGCGATGAACGGCACCCGGGTGCCCCCCTCGTACTGGGAGCCTTTGCCACCACGCAGCGGCGCCGAGCAGGCGACAGCCTGGTGGTCGCCCCATGGAGCGTCGCTGCCGTTGTCACCCAGGAAGAAGACCAGGGTGTTGTCGGCAACGCCCAATTTTTCCAGGTGGTCCATCAGGTCGCCCAGGGACTTGTCCATACCCTCCACCAGGGTGGCGAACGCCCTGACCCTGGAAGGAAGCGGTTTGTCGGAACCCTGGTATTTTTCCTCGAACCGGGGATCGGCCTGGAACGGGGCGTGCACCGCGTAGTGCCAGAGATTCAGGTAGAAGGGTTTCTTTTCCGCCACCGCCTCGGAGACGAGACGGTTCGCCTCCAGGGTCAGCGCGTCGGTCAGGAAGGTGTTGGTGCCGTGGTACTTGTCCAGGCCCGGCACCGCGTTGGCCTTGTTGCCGGCCAGCTTGCCGTAACCATGCTGGGCGAAATAGCTGCCGGGTTGACCGAAGGGCCCGCCCCCGACATTGGTGTCAAATCCCACATTCAGGGGATTGGCGCCCGGCTTGCCCTGAGGCCCCAAATGCCCCTTGCCCACATGCAGGGTGCGGTACCCCGCTTTCTGCAACAGGGACGGGAGGGTGACATCCCCAGGTTTCAGGCCGGCCCAGTTCCAGTCGGCCGGCCCGTTGGTCCCCCGGTTGTCACCATTCGGGTCGATCCAGTTGGTCACGCGGTGGCGGGCGGCATTCTGGCCGGTCAACAACGAGACACGCGAGGGGGAGCAGACGCTCATGGCGCAGAACTGGCCGAACCGCACCCCGCGGGCGGCCAGGCGCTCCATGTTGGGTGTGCGGTAAAAGTGGTTCAGTGGATACTTTTTCGGGGTGCCGGTCGGGCCGGCAAGGAACGGGACCGAGGTGTCCATCGCTCCCATGTCATCGACCAGGACCACCACGATGTTGGGCTGCTGCGCCGCCGCAGGCAGCACTGCCGGCATGCAGCCCGCCACCAGCAGGACCAGGACAAAACGGCGGCAGATCGGCACGATATCGGGCATTAACGGTCATCCTTCCTGTTTTGCCAGCGGGCCGGCCAGTCGGCCGAATCGGACCGGGCGCCTACAAGATAATCCCCGACCTTGCGCGCGATTTCCGGATATTTTCCAGCGACATTTATCTTTTCAGCCGGATCGGCGTCGGTGTCGAAAAGCCTCACGGGCGCATCAGCCGAACCGGAACGGATCCCCTTCCAGCGCCCCTGGTACAGGGCGGCCTGGCGGAAACCGCCCTCGTGGAATTCCCAGTAGAGAAACTCGTGGTTTTTCTGTACGGCGCCATTTCCCTTGAGGGTTGGAACCAGACTGATCGAATCCAACCCCTCGGGGGCCCTGCTTCCGGCCAATTCGGCGGCGGTGGCCATGAAATCACCTGAATAACCCACATGGGTGCTGACTCTGCCAGATGCAACAGTGCCCGGCCACCAGGCGATAAACGGCACCCGGATGCCGCCGTCGGTCAGGCTGCGCTTGATGCCGGTGAAGGGACCGGACGGCTTGAACCGGGCCAGGGTGTGGTTGCTCTCGTTGTGCGGGCCGTTGTCGCTGGTGAAGATGACTAAGGTGTTGTTGGCGATGCCCAGTTCCTTGAGAGTGTCCAGCATGCGGCCCACATAGCTGTCCATGCGGTGGATCATGGCGGCATGGCCCTTGTCGGTGTCGGGCCAGTCTTTGCCGGCGAACGGGCCGAAGTCGGGCACATGAGCGCCGTTTTTCAACACCGCGCGGCGCTCGTTGTTGGCATGGGGGATCACCATGCTCCAGTAGAGGAAAAACGGGGAGGTTTTGTTCTCACGCACGAACCGCACCGCCTCGTCGGCGAACAGGTCATCGGCGAAGACCTTCGCCTCGGTGGCGTAACCCGCGCCGTTTTTGCCAACGGGGACCACCCGGTTCGGCAGCGCGACCCTCTGTTCATCGCGCCAAAGATAATCTGGGAAGTGGTTGTGGGCGTGGTTCTGGTTCAGGTAGCCGAAAAATGTGTCGAACCCATGCCTGCGGGGCAGGCCGCACTCGGCGGCGCCGACATCGCCCAAGCCCCATTTTCCAACCAGTGCCGTCTTGTATCCGGCGGCCTTCAGGCTATCGGCCACCGTGGTGTCGCCCGGGCGCAAGGCCTGGGCAAGCGGGTTGGTTTGGCCGGCGTTGCCGCGCACGCGGGTATGGCCGTGGTGCAATCCCGTCATCAGCACGCTGCGTGACGGCGCGCAGACAGTTGCGCCGGCATAAAAGTGTGTGAAGCGCATGCCTTCGGCGGCCATGCGGTCGATACGGGGCGTGGGGATTTCCTTCTGGCCAAAGCAACCCAACTCGCCGTAGCCCAGATCATCGGCCATGATCCAAATCAAGTTGGGATGCCCTGCCGGAAAACCTTTCAAAGCGGCAAGCAGCAGAACCACCACCGCCAATGAATAGATCCTGAACATTGGAAAATCCTTCAGATGGCTCCTTGTTGGATCCGGACATCTCAACCTGCCTACCACTGACAACCCCCATGGTAACTTGGTGAAACACCTCTCCCAATGGGGGCGCCCCATCGGCAACCATCTCCAAACACCTTGAAGAAAACTTTTAAATCCATTTAGATATACAGAGATTTCATGCCGCTATGCATTTATGCTGGAATTTTCCGGTCCGGATGCCGCCTTCTTCAAAAAAGGCCGATGTTCTCCAAGCTTTTTGAACCGCCTCAGGCTGGCCTGAACCGAATGGTGCTCTAGGATGACTGACTCTTTCCGGATTCGCACAGCCAAGGGTCTTGCGGGTCGGAGGCACCGGACAACAGCGGGCATTGTGAAGCCCTGCCGAGGTTTGCATGAGTTTTTTTGAGTCGCTTCAGATGCTCTCTCCCGGGGCGATTTTCTGCCTGCTCATCGCCCTGTTCTTCGCATTCGCCTTTGAGTTCATCAACGGCTTTCACGACACAGCCAACGCGGTGGCGACAGTCATCTACACCCGCACGCTGAAGGCGATCCCCGCGGTGCTCTACAGCGGGTTCATGAACTTTCTGGGCGTGATCCTGGGCGGCACGGCGGTCGCCTTCGGCATCGTGAACCTGCTGCCGGTGGAACTGCTGCTGGATCGCTCGTCGAATGCCGCGTTGGTGATGGTGCTATCGCTCTTGATCGCCGGCGTGATCTGGAACCTGGGCACCTGGTATCTGGGCCTGCCGGTGAGTAGTTCCCACACGCTGATCGGGTCCATCCTGGGGGTGGGTTTGGCGAACAGTCTGGTCAGCGGCCAGGGACTGAGCGGCATCAACTGGCAGAAAACGATGGAAGTGGGGCTGGCCCTGCTGGTGTCGCCCCTGTTCGGCTTTTTGGCCGCCGCAAGCCTGCTCTTGCTGATGCGGATGATCGTGCGGGACCAGCGCCTATACCAGCCCCCCCACAGCAACGACCATCCACCAGGCTGGATCCGCGCGGTTCTGCTTGCCACCTGCGGCGGCGTGAGCTTCGCCCACGGCAGCAATGACGGCCAAAAGGGCATGGGACTCATGCTGCTGGTACTGATCGGCTTCATGCCATTCACCTACGCCCTCAACACCTCGGAGGGGGATCTGGCCGCGCGCAGCCATGAGGCCACCTTGGCCGTGCAGAAGTTGGCGGAGGAGCACCAATTGAATCTTCCGGAAAATCTGCGCAAGCAACTGGCCACCATCCAGCGCATCACCGCAGACCGACAGAGCTTCGACGATCTGGAGCCGGAGGATCGTTGGGAAGTGCGGATGGCGATCTTCAAATCAAGCAAGGACCTGGCCAAGCTGGCCACCGGCAACGAGAAAGCCACCAAGGAATTGAAACCACTGATCAAGACCTTCAAGTCCGGCATTGAATTCGTGCCGCTGTGGGTGGTGATTGGCACCGCGCTGGCTTTGGGCATTGGCACCACGGTGGGATACCAGCGGATTGTTGTGACTGTGGCCGAAAAGATCGGCAAGACCCACCTGACCTACGCCCAGGGCGCGGTGGCCGAACTGGTTGCCTCGAGTACTATCAGCGTGGCGGCCTACACCGGTATGCCAGTTTCCACCACCCATGTGCTCTCCAGCGGCGTGGCCGGCACCATGGCCGCCAACGGGTCGGGCGTGCAAGCAGCCACCGTGAAGCGGATCGGACTGGCCTGGCTGCTGACCCTACCCGTTTGCATGCTGCTGAGCGGCTTTTTCTTCATCCTGGGCAACGCCCTGTTCAAATGACAGCCCGGCAACGCCCGTCATCCTTTGTCACCCGTTAAAATAGAGGCCAGAATCCGGTGGCAAGGCGGGTGAAGGCATGCGCATCTTTGTGTTGGTGGCTTGGTGCTGCACCTGGGGTTTGGCCACGGGAGGCGAAGGGCTAGCTCCCCCGGAAAAGAGCCTGCCCTTTTCCCTGATGGATCTGGATGGAAAAGTTCACCCGCTGGACTGCCAAGGCCCCGGTGAGATCCGTGTTTTTGTTTTCCTTGCCACCGAGTGCCCCATCGCCAACGGCAACATCCCCACCCTGAACCAGTTGCACCGGGAACTCGGCCGCACAGGTACCGCGAAACTTTTCGGTGTGGTTTCTGACCCGTTCACCACACGCGACGAGGCGGCCCGTCACTACCGCGACTATCAAACACGGTTCCCGATCCTGTTCGACTCGTCGCGGCAATTGTGCGAACGGTTTCAACCCAGCCATGTGCCCGAGGCCTTTGTGGTGGATGCAACGGGCCGGCTGGCTTACCGGGGCGCGATTGACAACGCCTGGGAGGCGGTGGGCAAGCGCAGGCAGGTGGTGACCAGACACTATCTGGCGGAGGCCCTGGAGCGGTTGAGAGCCAACCAGACCCCCAACCCGGCCCGCACCCAACCGGTGGGCTGTCCGGTGGAATATCCACCGCTGGATCGCCCAGAGCGCGCGGTCACCTACCACCGCGACATCGCACCGGTGCTGCTTTTCCGCTGTGCCGAATGCCACCGGGAAAAAGGAACCGCCTTTGACCTGTCGGGCCTGGAACAGGCCAAACTGCAGGGCAAGCGTATCGCCACCACGCCGTGCAAGGGCCCGACAGCGGCCACACGCCAGTGCACCCCCTTTGAAAAAAGCCTGCTACAAGTCTGGCTAGACCGGGGAATGCCACCGGGTGACACTGCGGATTCCCCCGGCAAAGCCCGCTGAAAGCCCTCTTCCTTTTGCGATTCCGCCTGCTTTGGCCGCCATGGTAGCCTGTCGCCCTGTCGGATTTCGCACCGGACAGGACCACGCGGCGCATGAACGGGCCAACCTTGCCACGCTTGTTGGCGTTTCTGGTGGTGACGATCACCAGCTTGTGGCTGACCGGAGCCGCCCGCAACCTTTCAGCCACCTTCGATGAACCGGTTTACCTGCAATGCGGACTTGATTGCTGGGCTCACCACACCCACAAGCCCCTGATGCGGCTGGGCACAATGCCCTTGCCCGTGGATGTGGAAACCTTCCCGCTGCACCTGTGGTACTGGTGGCACCAGACCACACCCGACTGGGACAACGACTTCGGCGGGATGCTGACTGTCGCGCGCACCACCGCCCTGCTTTTCTGGTGGAACCTACTGCTGCAATGCTGGCGCTTGGGCATGCTGGTGGCCGGCCCCTGGTGCGGCTTCTGGGTTTTGGCCGCTGTGGCGCTGGAACCCAACCTGATGGGCCATGCGGCATTGGCCACCACCGACATCGCAGTGACCGGTTGCCTGATCGCCACGCTGGTGGAATACCTGCGGTACCGGCAAAGCCCGTCCCGCCTGCTGTGGTGGAAGGTGGCGCTGTGGTGGGCGCTGTCGCTATTCGCCAAGGCCTCGGCGCTGGTGTTCGTGCCCATCCTGATCCTGTCGGCGGAGGCACCCACGCTGTGGGGCCTGTGGCGACAGCACGGGATCAGCCGGGACCTGTTGAAAGGACTCTGGACCAAACTGAAGGGCTGGATGGCGCTGGGCTTCACCGCGCTGGCTGTGGTGTTTCTGCTAGTGGGCAGCGACTTCCAGTGCGAGCGCACCTTTGTGGAATGGGCCAACGGCCTGAAGCGCGGGCCCCTGCACGACACCATGGCGTGGCTGGCGGATCATCTGCGCATCTTCACCAACGCCGGCGAAGGCCTGGCGCAGCAGATCAAGCACAACATGCGGGGCCACCCAAGCTACCTGCTTGGCGTTGAGCACCCCAAGGCGGTGTGGTATCACTTTCCGGTGCTGCTGCTGATCAAACTGCCCACCTGGTTTTGGCTGTTGTTTCCGTTCACCCTGTGGCGGCAATGGAAATCGGCTTGGGTGCCGGGTCTGGTGGCCTGCGGGCTCCTGCTGGCCTTCAGCGGCAACTGCCGGGTGCAGATCGGACTGCGGCTGGGCTTTCCCCTTGGGGGGTTGT
>DKBS01000109.1:0-130 GCA_002451275.1 Planctomycetaceae bacterium UBA6894
TCACCTGCGCGCCCGAGGTGCTGTACCTGCGGGACACCGACGGGGACGGCAAGGCCGACCGGCGGACCGTGCTGCTGGAAGGGCTGGCGGAGGCGAACCCGCAATTGCGGCCGAGTTTCCCGCTGCTGAC
>DKBS01000109.1:528-7427 GCA_002451275.1 Planctomycetaceae bacterium UBA6894
CTGGGGGAACCGGTTCGTGTGCGACAACCGGCACCACCTGCGCCATGTGGTGGTGGAGGCGGGTGTGGTGAAGGCGAACCCGCTGCTGGCGCCGGGCGAGCTCTTGGCGGATGTGGCGGGAGAAGAGGGCGGGCCGCTGTCCTCGGGCGGAAAGGTGTACCCGATCAGCCGGAACTGGACGACCTCGAACCTGCATGCGGGGCGGTTCACGGCGGCCTGCGGCGTGCTGGCATTCCAGGGAGCGGGGCTGGGCAGGGAACATCAGGGATCTGTCTTCACCTGCGACCCGACCGGCAACCTGGTGCATGAGGAACGGTTGAGCCCGAAGGGTTTGACTTTTTCAGCCCGATCCCCCCAGCAGGGTAGTGAATTTCTCGCAGCGAAGGACGAGTGGTTCCGGCCGGTGAGCCTGGTGGAGGCGCCGGATGGATCGCTGCTGATTTTGGACATGGCGCGGGCGGTGATCGAGCATCCGGAGTTCATGCCGCCGGAACTGCGGAACCGGCCGGACCTGCTGTGGGGGCGGGACAAGGGGAGGATCTGGCGGGTGCGGGCCAAGGGAGTGCTGCCCAGCAAGGTGCCGGACCTGTCGCAAATGGGTCGCCATGACTTGGAGGATTATCTGGGTGCGGAATCGGCGTGGCTGCGGGGGACGGCCTTTCGGTTGCTGCTGGAGGGGCCGCACTTAGGGGTGGTGGAGCGACTTACGGGCACCCTGAGCCAAGGGTCGCCCCTGGCGCGTTTTCATGCGCTGTGGTTGCTGGCGGCGCTTGGGGTGGAGGATAAAAGACTGGTCGCTGAAGCGTTGGCGCAGGGTGGTCCGGTGGCGGAGGCGGGGTTGGCGCTGGCCCGGCCGGGGGATGTGACTGCGGACCAGTTGATGGGACTGCTGGGCCGGGGCGGGGACCGGCTGGCGGGGAAGGTGGCGCAGGCGGCGCAGAAGCTGCCAGTGGGGGAACGAACCGGGGTGTTGGCGAAAATTGCCTTGGCGCAGGGCGGGGATCCGTGGATTCGGCTGTCGGTTTTGGCCAGCGCGCACGGGTGCCAGCGAGCCCTGCTGGAAACCCTGGTGCAGGCCTCGGCCGGGAAGGCCGGGGATGCCGGCCTGCTGAGGGAACTGGCCCGGCAATGTGGGCGGTCGCTGCCGTTGGGCGAAGCGGGGGAGTTGCTGGGGGTGGCGCTGGAATCCGGCCAGGCGGAGGTGTTGGTGGGGGGGCTGATACAGGGGGTGACCCAGCGTGGCGGGCCGGCGGTGGCGGACTTTTTAGCGGGGCTGCCGGCCGGGACCCGACGGGCGCTGGCGGAGTTTGGCACCCGGGAATTGGCGGTGGCTGGCGATGTGAACCTGCCTTCGGCGCGGAGGCTGGAGGCGCTGTTTGTGGCCGGGACGGTGGCTGGCAGCGAGGACGGGGTGAGCGGCCAGATGGCGCGGCTGATGCGTGAGGACCCGGACACGCAGGTGCGGGCGCGGGCGGCGGGGCTGTTGGCCGGGACGCTGCCACCTGCGCGCCAGAAGGAACTGGTGGCGGGGTGGAAGGCGCAACTGCCGGCGGTGCGCTCGGAGATTCTGGATCTGGCAGGGGGCAAACCGATGCTGGCCCGTGCGGTGCTGGACGGGGTGGAGGCGGGCGAGGTGCCGGTGACCGACCTGGACGCGCGGCGGGCGGCCCGGTGGATGGCGATGGTTGATATGGAGCTTGCCGGGCGGGCGAAAAAGCTGCTGGCGGCGTGCATTCCGGCGCCGCGGGACGGGGTGATTGCGCAATACCAGGGAACGGCGCTAGCCGGAGGAGACGCGCTGCGGGGGCGGGAGGTCTTTGCGCGGAACTGCGCCAGTTGCCACCGGGTGGAGGGGCAGGGGAAGGATGTGGGTCCGGACATCTCGGACACGCGCACGAAGACGGCGGAGATGCTGCTGGGTGACATTCTGGATCCGAACCGGGCGATTGATGGGGCGTATGTGGCGCAGACGGTGACCACCGTGGACGGGCGGGTGCGTGCGGGGGTGATTCAGGGGGCGGCCGGCGGGGCGATCCGGCTGGTGCTGCCGGACGGGAAGGTGGAGGACCTGGCGCGGGGGGACATTGAGGAGATCGTGTCCACCGGCAAGTCGCTGATGCCGGAGGGTCTGGAGAAAACGATCAGCCCGGAGCAGATGGCGGACCTGATCCGCTACCTGAAGGATTGGCGGTACCTGGACGGCAAGACGCCGGTGCCGGGGAAGTAGGGGGCGGGGATCAGAGCTTGAGGACGGCGGTGCCCCAGGTGAGGCCTGCGCCGAAGCCGCTGATGACCACGGTTTGACCGGGTTTGACCCTGCCCTGGGCGAGGGCCTCATCGAGCGCGATGGGGATGGAGCCGGCGGAGGTATTGCCGTATTTCTCGAGGTTGCTGAAAACCTTGTTGCGGGGGACCTTCAGGACATCGACGGCGGCGTTGATGATGCGGATGTTGGCCTGGTGCGGGATGAACAGATCGACATCTTCGGTGCTGAGCCCGGTGTGGCGGAGCACATCCTGGATGGTGTCGCACAGGATGGTGACGGCCCAGCGGAAGACGGCGCGGCCGTCCATGTGCAAGAAGTGCAGGCCCTGCTCGATGTTGCCGGGGGTGGGGGGCAGGCGGCTGCCGCAGGCGGGACGGTTGAGGAGATCGCCGCCACCGCCATCGGAGCCGAGGCTGACGCCCAATAGCCCCTGATCCTGGTTGCCGCGGGTGAGCAGGACCGCGCCGGCACCATCGCCGAAGAGCGGGTAGGTTTTGATGTCTTTGGGGTTGATGACGCGGGAGTTGGTGTCGCCGCCGACCACCAGGGCGCGCTGGGCGGCGCCGGCCAGCAGGTAGCTGGCGCCGGTGGTGAGGGCGTAGACGAACCCGGCGCAGGCGGCCTGGACCTCGATGGCGGGGCAGCGGAGGCCCAATCGGTCCTGCAGCAGGCAGGCGCTGGAAGGGAAGCTCATATCGGGCGTGAAGGTGCCGAGGACGAGCAGGTCGATCTGGTCCTTGGGGATGGCGGCTTTGTCGAGGCAGCGCTGGGCGGCGATCTGGCAGAGGTCGGTGGTGGCCTGGTGGGGGAGGGCGTGGCGGCGCTCGAGGATGCCGGTGCGCTTGACGATCCACTCGGAATCGCACCCCAATTCGCTATGCAACTGCTCGTTGGTGATCACCAGCTCCGGCACATAGCTGCCGGTGGCGACCACCTGGATGCCCGGAAGACTGAAGCACTTGGGCCTTTGGTTGGAGGCGCGCTCTTCGCTCATGGTTGCCTGGCGCTAGCCACCGATTCACCCGCGCGGGCGCGGATCATTCGCGATAGGGGTGTGTAAATTGTCTTGTCCCGCAAGACCGTTGCCTCAAGTTTCAGCATTGATTTCATTCTAATGCGCCAGGGTCGCCGGGACCAGATACCTAGGGCGCGGAGGCCCTAAGGCTTTGCACCATGGCCATTAAGGCCATTTGCTGGGTACCCAGCGACAGGGTTCCGGCGCGTTCGGTGTCGCGGAAGCCTCCCTCGAGGAGGGGCCGGTACCACTCGGCGAAATGCTGGGTGGTGGCCTCGGTGTACTGGTTCTGGGCAATGAATTGGGTGCCGCGATCAATGGCTTCCATCAGGGCCTGGTTGCGGGTGGCATCGCCCATTTCCCGGGAAAGGGTGGCGGCCTCGGCCAGGGTGAGCAGGATGGCAGACGAGGAAGTGGTGGTAGGCGGGGCAAGCTGGCTGCCGGCGGGCTGGTTGCCGGAGGCCACGGGCGGCTGGAAGCCCCCCAACTGGCGGGGGTGGGCCGGATTCAGTTTGGATTGCTGCCAGCGGACCAGTTCCTCGCAGGCGGCGTAGAGGCGGGCTGCCGCCTCACGGTCGCCCCGTGTCCGGCTCCATTCCGCCAGGGCGAGGCCCTGCCACGGTTGGGCCTGGGCATCGACGGGGCCGTTGGCGCTTTCCAAAAGGGCGGCGGCCAGTTCGGGTTTCCAGGGCGCCGGGCGAACCTTGTTGCTTTTCAGCAGGGTGTAGGCGACCAGGTACCGTTGGCCGGCGGGATGGGTGGCCTGGTTGCCGGTGGCGGGCTTGGCTCGCGCCTCGTTCTGGGCTTCACGGCGGAGGTAGTTCACCAGTTCCTCGGACCGCTCGACCATGTCGGACGGGGGGGACGGCTGGTCCACCAGGGCGAGGGCCAGGAGGGCGGTGCCGAAGAGGCGGGGCATGAGGACCTGGGGCACGGAGGTGTGGCGGGCCTTGGGGTCGGTGGGATCGACGGTGGTTTCCTCCAGGGCGCACAGCATGGATTGGAGGGCCCTGGCCTCGTATTTGGGGTCGGCAAAGGCTTGGGCGGCGCGGTTGAGGGCCCAGGCGGAGCCGATCTGGCGCAGCATGCCCTCGTCGGCGGCCTCCTCACGGATGGCAGGTTCGATGCCCGGGGAGAACAGGCCCTTCACCCCGTTCATGCGGGAGAGCCAGTCCGCGCCGCGCCTGGAGGTGAGGAGCATCTGCTTGGTGAGCGGCGGCAGACTGGTCAGGTCTTTTTCCATGCGGCCGGCCCAGCCCACCTGGTTGGGGTTGATGGGGGCCTTTGCGGTGGCTTGGGTCGCAGAGTAAGCAGTTTGCCCGGCGGCGGCGGCAAAGCCGATGGGCTCGACGCGTTGAGGCTGGGGGTTTGGGGCGGGGGGTTGCGGGCTGGCGGGCAGTGGTGGCACCGCGCCCAATGCCGGCAGGGAACGGGGTTGTTGGGGGTCGGTGGCGGGGAAAGCCTGAGGGGGGGCAGGAGGTTGCGCCCGCCCGAGGAACCGATTTTTGGCCACCGGCGAAACCAAGGCCACAAAACCCAACAAAACCAAGGCGGAGACGAGTGTTGAACGCATGGTGCCAGCTTCCTGCCGTCTGGTGGTTTCCGGGGAAATCCATTTCCCGGACCCAAAAGCTAACCGGCGGTTCCCAGCCAAGACAAGGCTGGGTTCCGCCGGTTGTGTTTGCCGAAAGGCGCGGAGGGTTTGGTCAGGAGGCGACCACTTCCTCGATGCGGACCTTGGTGTAGTACTGGCGATGGCCCTTGCGGCGCACATAGTTCTTGCGCCGGCGGTACTTCATGATGTGGGTCTTCTCGCTGGTTTCACCCAGGACGGTGGCCACCACCTTGGCGCCGGCGACAGTGGGCTGGCCGATGAGGACCTGCTCACCCTTCTTGACCAGAAGGACGCGCTCGAGCTGGATTTTGCTTTCGGGTTCGAGGTTGCGGAGGTCGAGCTCGACCACATCGCCAGCCTTGACCAGGTATTGCTTGGAGCCGTCTTCCACCACAGCGTACATGTCAACTCCCGCCTTCAGATCGAACCATGTACCCAAACCAGGCCACTTTTGAAGGCCATCCGCCTTCAGGACCCCGCTGGTTTGGGGATTTTTGTGTTCCAAACAGGAAGAATATCAGAGAAAAAGAGGCCTGACCAGACCGGTTGGTCCGGATTGGGCAGGCTGGAGGCTGGCACCGGGCCCTCCTCTCCAGAAGGATATCGGCCTTTTTGCTTGGACTGCCCAGTCTGTCCGGGTAGCATGGGGCCAGCGAAATTTCTGGGGAAACACCCCAAGCCTGCCTGATTCGCTGGTTTAACAGAGCCTGCCCAGACTCCCACCCCGCCGATTCGGCCCACGGAAATGGAATCAAAACCATGGCAAACCGCCCTGTTTTCACTTTGAGTGGCCTGCTGCGCAGGGGGTTGAACCGGTCGTCGGTGTCCGCGTTGGCGCTGGTAGCCGTGGGTTGGGCAGGGCGCGCGCCCGGGCAGAATCCGCTGCAGCCAACGGTCAACCCGCTGAATCCCCTGGCGTTCAACCGGAACCAGCCCATTGAAATGGCCCTGTCGGGCAGTCAGTTCCACCAGCCCACCGGTCTGTGGCTGAGTGTTCCCGGCCAGGTGCACTGGGTGGACGGAGGGGCCAAGCCCGACCCCGCCAAAGCGACCGTGAAAATTCAAACAGGCCCGAACACCCCGGCTGGTTTGCAGCTGATGCGGATGTCCACCCGCTACGGGGTGGGGCCGGACCGGGTGTTCTGGCTGGACGACCTGCCGGTGGTGCAGGCGACGCCGGCGGCCAAGGAACGGGCGACGGCGCAAGCGATCACGGCACCCATGCTGGTGCAGGGGAAAGTCGATGCGGAAAAGGCAGACTGGTTCCGGCTGAAGGTGCCGGCGGCGCAGACCCTGGTATTTGAAGTGATCGGCCGGCGATTGGGGAGCGCGGTGGATCCGCAGATCACCCTGTTCGACACCAACGGGCGCGAACTGCGCAAGGGGCACAGCAACGATGCTCCGGGCCTGCAGGGGGACCCCCGGCTGATCTACGCGTTCAGCCAGCCTACCGAGGTGCTGGTGCAGGTGCGTGACACCGCCTGGCAGGGGGGGGCAGATTTCCACTACCTGTTGCGCGTCGCGGATTGTCCCGTCGCAACCTGCGCCTTTCCGCTGGCGGTGAAACGGGGGTCCAAGGCCCAGGTGGGGTTTGCCGGCCCGCGGCTGGATGGTGTGACGACCGTTGCGGTGGAGGCTCCCACCGACCCATTCGCCGAGGCGATCGGGGTCCAGCCCCGGGGCACCTCGGGACAGGGGGGGACGCCTGTGACCGTGCACCTGTCGGATCTGGAGGAAAAGGTGGAGGTGGAGCCCAACGACAGCGTTGAAAAGGCGCAGGCGATTCCGGCGCCCTGCGGGGTGAGCGGGCGGATTGAAAAGCGGGGGGATGTGGACCGCTTCAAGTTCAAGGCCACGAAGGACCAACGCTGGATTTTGGAGGGGCAGACCGCCGCGATGGGCAGCCCCGCCGAGGTGGTGCTGACGGTGCAGGATGCCAAGGGGGCCAAGCTGGCTGAAACCAACCCCGCACAGGCACCCCGGCTGGACTGGAAAGCCCCGGC
>DKBS01000109.1:7787-8818 GCA_002451275.1 Planctomycetaceae bacterium UBA6894
TGCGGCATGACGGGACGGTGGACATTCCCGTTCTGGTGAACCGGCAGGATTATGCCGGCCCGATCGAGATCAGCGCGCGCGGGCCCGCCGGGGTGACCGGTACCCTGACCATTCCGCAGGGCCAGCCCGCCAAGCCGGCCGAGCCGGCGGGCAGCCTGAGGCTGAGCTGTCCCGCAAATGTTGCGATGGGGGCCTACCCGCTGATCGTGACGGGAGCGGCGGATGTGAACGGGAAAAAAGTGGCGCGGGCGGCATCGGTGCTGGGTGCGGTACGCGGGGGCATGGCGAACCTGCCGTTCCCCCCCGCCGGTTGGGAGAACCAGGCGACGCTCGCGGTGATTGAGCGGGCGCCCTTCCAGGTGGCGGCGCGGCTTGAACCGGCCACGCCGTTGGCTCCGGGCAAGGAGGCCACCCTGGTGGTGACGGCGAAACGCGCCCCCGGATTTGAGGGGGATATTGTGCTGAATGTGGCCGGTTTGCCGGCCAATGTCACGGCTGCGGCCGTGAATATCGCCAAGGACAAGGTGGAGGCCCGGTTCCCGGTGAAGGCGGCCGCGAACGCGGCGGAGGGCAAGGCCAGCCTGGTGGTCAGCGGGAAGGGCAAGGTGTTGGACAAGGAGTTGAGTTTCCCGGCTGCGGGCGTGGAACTGACCATCAAAAAGTGACGCGGGGCACTGCCATCGGGTGCTCCCCCCTGTTCTTGGGGGCTCCTTTCCGGCACGGCCTGGAACCTGAACCGTTCGGGATTTTTGCCGCAAAAGGTTGCCGGGGCTTGGACTTCCGTTCAAAGATTCCTAGTATTTAATGATCCGACAGGGCGGGTGCCCTTCATCGGATGAGATTCAGGAGATTCCGTTCATGCGCAAGATCAGCTACCTCGTTCTGGCCGCCGCTTTCGCTTTCGCCGTGACCGGCTGTGGCGAAGAGAAGAAGGCCGCCGCCCCCGCCAAGACCGATGCCAAGGCCGGCGACGCCAAGAAGTAAGTCGTCCACGGACGATCGGGCGAAAGCCCCGAAGGACCCCGAGCCAA
>DKBS01000111.1:0-12993 GCA_002451275.1 Planctomycetaceae bacterium UBA6894
GGCGGGGCGGCTGGCGGGGGTTCGGGGGTCTGAAAGGTGGTCGCACACCAGGGGCAGACCAGTTCTTCGCCGGGTCCCACCTTTCCCAAAAGGGGTTGGCAGCAGGCGGGGCAGGGGAATGCCATCAGCACTTTTTTCGGGCGGAACGGCCACAGTGTTACTGTTGACGTGTCTATCATTCGGGTGAAACGACCCACTGTGGGGGCGTTGACTTGGGCCAAGGCTTTTTCAGGAACCTCAAAACTTCTGAATAACCAACGAACCAGCCGCACCACAACCAGGGCCAATAATCCAACCATTACCAAAACAGCCGTCAAAATTGGTGCGGTCATTGGAAGCAACGGAGACGCCTCGGGAAATGCCCAAATTCCCAAATGCCGGGCCGAAATCAATTTAACCCAAAAGCGAACCGAGGTTTTCCACCTCCCAACCTACTTTGCGATGCTCATCAGCAGGTGGTGGGAACGGACCAGAGCATCCGACCACTCCCGGGCGGGGAACCATTCCGGTTCAAGGCCATTACCGCAGACTGAACGACGGGCGGAACCCGGGGCCCGCTTTCGAATCACATTCGCCAAAGCAGCAGGTAGAGGCACCCGCTAACACATCCGATGAAAATCCAGACCACTATCAATGCGGTGAGCGGTACACCGATCATGCCAATGGTGCGAAAACTCTCGCCGGCGAATACATTGCCGCCACCGGCCGTCAGGATGGGTTTTGGCATGAAAGTCCCCTTGTGCCAAAACAGCCGGTGGAGTGCCTGAAGCAGCCATCCTGCTATTAAAGTTGCCCCCAATCCGAGCCAGGCGTAGCCTGTCTCAAAAAGGCCGAACATGACGAAGGAAATCACCACGCAGATTCCCATGGTGAAAGAGGTCCCCTTGAAAATCCGCCAAGGCAAAGATCCCTTGTTCTGGCTGACTGATTTGGCCTTCCTGAGGACTTTTTTGGAAACTGGCGGGGCGGCTGGCGGGGGTTCGGGGGTCTGAAAGGTGGTCGCGCACCAGGGACAGACCAATTCTTCGCCGGGTCCCACCTTTCCCAAAAGGGGTTGGCAGCAGGCGGGGCAGGGGAATGCCATCCGCACTTTTTTCGGGCGAAACGGCCACAGGCTGATTGCGGCCGTGTCTATCAGGCGCGTGAACCGGCCCACCTGAGGCGCGTTCACCGGGGCCAGAGCTTTTTCAGGCCCCACCAGCCAGGTGAACAGCCAGCGACCCAGACGCACCACCATCAGGATCAAAAAGCCCAGCATCACGAGGCCCGCGATGATTGGAATCACGCTGAATCCAATCGCAATCTGGGGCACTGGTTTGACCGCCGCAGGAATTGGTGGATGGAAATGCCCACCTGACATCCATGAGTTTAAACCAATCGGGAAGCCCCGGAACCGGCTTCCGGGTGACTTGAGACCGGGTAATACCAGCCAGCGCGATCTAAACCCGAATCTTTGGTTTCCCTGAATTTCGCTTGATCCGCAGGCTCCTTTTTTTCCAAGCGCTCCAGCCTTGACGATTGGTCGGGCTTTATGCCTGCAAATGCTTGGTCTTCTCCCCTCATAAGGCCGGGCTATTTCAGAGAGAAGGGTAAGATGGAGAAGATTGTTAAATTCGCATCTCTTCAGGCTTATCCCAACGAGGTTGTCATGCGGCGTGAACTTCGCGGCTGGCGTGTGCTTTTGACCGGGGCTTCCCAAGGGATTGGTGAGGCTTTAGCCCTGGCAATGGCGAAGGCTGGGGCTCGTCTGGCGCTGACCGCACGGTCGGAGGAGAAGCTGGAGGAGGTGGTTGAGGCGGTCCGCATCGCGGGGGGCGAGGCCCATGGAATTCCAGGCGACCTGACCCAGGACGGGGAGCGCAAGGCGATTCTCGCCTCCGCGGTGGAGGTCCTGGGAGGGCTGGATGGCGTGATCAACAACGCCGGCCTGGGCTCGTGGAACCACTTTGCCGATGGCAACGAGCAGGGCTTCCGCGACATGATGGAGATCAATTTCTTCACCCCTGCCGAGTTGATGCGGGAGGCGATTCCCGTACTCATGAAGGGCCACCAGCCGGCTATCCTGAATGTCGCCAGTCGCTGCGGGCGCTGCGCCCTCCCCTCCTGGACCGAGTATTCCGCCAGCAAAGCCGCGCTGGTGGGTTTGACCGAGAGCCTGCGCACCGAGTACGCCCGTTTCGGAATCGAAGTGCTGATGGCGCTTCCCGGAAAAACCTCGACCGGTTTCCTGAAGAACTGCCGCATGGCCACGGGCAAGGCGCAACTCAAGTTCGAGGAGGGGATGCCGCCGGCCACCGTGGCCAAAGCCTTGGTGAACCAGCTTGTCCGCAACAAACGGGAAACCTGGATCGGCCGGGATAGCTACTGGATGTTAATGGTCCAACGATTCATGCCGGGCCTTGTCCGACGGAAGCTGGCTTCGAAGGTGCGTGAACTGTACGCCCCCGCCGCCTAACCCGCGGCTGGCACGCCCGAGCAAACCAAACAGGCCGAGGAGCCCTGCCCCATGTGTGGCATCGCGGGAATGATAGATCTGTCCGGACTTCGCCGTCCCGTGGAGCAGGCGCGTGTCCGGGCCATGGCCGAGGCCATCGTCCACCGCGGCCCCGACGAGGATGGGTTCTTTTTTGCCCCCGGCGTCGGCCTTGCCAACCGCAGGCTCAGCATTGTTGGCCTGGCCGATGGCAAACAGCCCCTGGCCAATGAGGACAAGACCATCCACGCCGTGTTCAACGGCGAGTTTTACGACTACCCCGAATTGAAGGCGGAACTGGAGGGGCGCGGCCACACCTTCCGCACCCATTGCGACACCGAGCTGATTCCCCACCTGTGGGAAGACCACCAGGACCGGCTGGTGGAACGTCTGCAGGGGCAGTTCGCCTTCGCGGTGTTCGACAGCCGCAACAATCGGGTGGTGCTGGCTCGGGACCAGTTCGGCATCTGTCCCCTGTATTGGGCCCGGGTGCGCCACGGCGACGGCGACTGGCTGCTGTTTGGCAGTGAAATCAAGGCGATCCTGGCCTCGGGCATGATCATCCCCCGGCCCGACCGGCGCGGCATCAGCGGCTTTTTCACCTTTTTCAGCATGCCCGGACCGCTCACGGTCTTTGAAAACATCCACGCCCTCAGGCCCGGGCAAATTCTGGACATTCGCCTGCCGGATAACCGGCCCGCCCTGGTGGACCGCCGGTCTTACTTTGACCTGGAGTACCCCGAACAGGGGCAAGAGCGGATTGGTTCCATTCCGGCGTTGGCCGACGAGTTCGAGAAGGTGCTGTATGACTCGGTCCAGCGGCGCCTGCGGGCCGATGTGCCTGTGGTCAGCTACCTGAGCGGCGGGGTGGATTCGGGCATCGTGGTGGCCATGGCCAGCAAGGCTCTGGGCCGGCCCATCCCCTCCTTCACCATCCGCATCACCGATCCGGCCCTGGATGAGACAAGCCGGGCCATGGAGACGGCGCGCCATGTGGGGTGCGACCCGTTTGTGGTGGATTTCGGCCCCGGTGAGGCGATGAACTCCTATCCCGAGCTGATCGTCGCCGCGGAAAGCCCGGTGATCGATACCTCGTGCGCCGCGCTGTTGATGCTGTCGCGGGCGGTGCATGACCGCGGGTACAAGGTGGTCCTGACTGGTGAGGGTTCGGACGAGTGGCTGGCCGGGTACCCCTGGCACAAGATCCACAAGATGACCCGGTTCATGGATGTGCTGCCGGGCATGCCCCTGTCTCACAAGCTGCGCGACGCTGCCATGATCCTTGGCGGCGGGCCCCGCTACCCGGAAAGCCAGCGGGCGAGTATCCGCGCCAGCGTGGGCGGGCACAACGGTTGGCTGGATTTTTATGGCATCGTCGGGCTTTCGAAACTGCGGTTGTTCGCCCCGGAGCTTCTCGAACTTGCCCTGGATCACAACCCATATCAGGACCTGGAGCTGCCCACCGCCAAGATGAACACCTACCACCCCCTGAACCGGGAGCTGTACCTCTCCGGCCGGGCGCACCTGGTGGGCTTGTTGTTGAACGCCAAGGGCGACCGAATTGCGATGCACAACTCGGTCGAGGCGCGGTACCCCTTCCTGGATGAGAAGGTGTTCCGTTTCCTGGCGGACATCCATCCCAAGTACAAGCTGCGGCGGACCACCGAGAAGTATCTTCTGCGTGTGATGGCCGAGCGCTGGTTGCCCAAGAACATCGCCTGGCGCCAGAAGGCCATGTTCCGCGCGCCGTTCGACTCGCTGTACCTGGAGAATGTTCCGAAGTTTGTGGAACAGCTTCTGTCGGAGGAATCGTTGCGCAAAACGGGGTACTTCGAGCCGACAAAGGTGGCGCATTGGCGTGAAAAGTACAAAACCCTTGGCAAGTTCAGCCCCACCAGACTGTCGGTGGAGATGGGTCTGATCGGTGTGGTTTCCACCCAGTTGTGGCACCACACCTATATCGATCCCTCCCTCTGTGATCTGCCAGGATGGCAGGCCCCCAAAGTGGCCTAGTTGCCCGGATTAGCTATTTTCTCGAACAGGCGCAACCTGCGCCTGCGGCACCTGTTTGGTGGAAAGTGGGCCGTTCCCGAGCCCCTTGGCGTTGCCGGGGTGGGGGATGGTCTGTGCTATACTAAACAGCCATGTCATACGCCCTTACCACCCTCTGGCACGAGCGTCAGCGCTACCTCACCGCTATCCTGGCGGTTGCATTTTGCGCCCTGTTGGGGTGCGTGCAATTCGGATTGTTGCTGGGTTTGTTCTCCATCACCAGCATGCCTGTCGATAACAGTAGAGCGGACATCTGGTTAGGGGCCCCCAAGGTGTTGGGTGTGGACCTGGGCAGACCCATCCGTGAGAGCCAGGCGTTGGCCCGCCTTGCCAGCCACCCGGACATCGAGCGGGTGGAGGGGTTCCTGCAGGGCTTCTCATACTGGGCCCGCAAGGACGGTGGCCAGGAGTTGTGCATGGTGGTGGGCAGCCGTCTGGAGCCGGGATCGATGGGCCGCAACACGGCCCTCGAGCGGTATCCGCATCTGGCCGAGGCCCTGACCGAGCCCGGCACGGTGGTCTTTGACGAATCGGACAAGGAAAAGCTGGGTGTGACCAAGGTTGGGGATGTGGCGGAGGTGGCTGGCGCCCGGGTGCGGGTTGTCGGCTTCGTGAAGGGGGCCAAGGGTTTGGCCGCGCCCTTCATCTTCTGTTCACTGACCACGGCGCGCCCGCTTTTGCGCTGCTTTCCCGGCCAGATCACCTACGCCTTGGGCAAGGTGAAAAAGAACGCCTCGCCCGAGGATGTGGTCTCGTCTCTGCGGCGGCAGTACGCTCCAGCCCCGCCCAAAGGGGAAGGCGCCTCCGGCAAGGACATGGGCACCCTGTCCATCCAGAACGAGGCCCAAAAAGAGGCCGCCGAGGAGAACGCGCTGGGCCAGGACTCCCAGGCCGAGTTGTCAATCTTCACCAGCGCCGAGTTTTCCCGGCGGACCCGGGTGCACTGGCTGACCAAGACCAAGGGCGGATTCGCCTTGGGCTATGCCGCCGTGCTGGGGCTGATGGTGGGAGCGGTGGTCACCAGCCAGACGCTCTACTCCGCCACCGCCTCGTCGATCAAGGAATTCGCCGTCCTCAAGGCGATGGGCATTCCCCGCTGGCGGGTGAGCCTGCATGTGATGACGCTGGCCGCATGGGTGGGTGTCATCGGTATCGGGGTAGCCATCCCGGCGGTGTTCGGCCTGGCGGCCGTGGCCGAGATGTGGGGCGTGCAAATGAAGCTGGAAGGGTGGCTGCTGGTCACCGTTTCGGTGGTCACACTGTTCATGGCCATTGGCGCGGGGTTGTTCGCCCTGCGTTCGCTGCGCGGCGTGGAGCCTGCGCTGCTGTTGCGCTAGGAGCAGGGGAGGGTTGGCCGCTTGATCCAGGAAGGCACCGGATTCAACGAACGCGTCTGGGGGTCGGACCCGATTTTGCAGGGTCTGGATCTGGTGCGCGCATTTGGCGACGGCGGCTCGTTCTCGCGGGCCGTGGACGAGGTGTCGCTGGAGGTGCACCGGGGTCAGTTCGTGCTGATGATGGGCCCCTCCGGCTCGGGCAAGAGCACCCTGCTGGCCATGCTTTCGGGCCTTCTCAGGCCTGACGAGGGGCGCGTGATTTGCATGGGGGAGGACATCTGGTCCCTCAATGACAAGGAGCGCGAGCAGTTCCGTCTGGATCACTGCGGCTTCGTGTTCCAGGGCTACAACCTGTTCCCCTCCCTGACTGCACGCGAGCAGATTGAACTGGTGGCCCGCTGGGGCCAGGGTGCCACGGCCGCCGAGGCCCGCGCCATGACAGATGTGCTTTTGGAGCGGCTGAACCTTGCCGACCGCGCTCACCTTCGACCTGCCCAGCTATCGGGCGGCGAGAAGCAGCGCGTCGCCATCGGCCGCGCCCTGATCAAGGCCCCCGACATCCTCTTCGCCGACGAGCCGACCAGCGCGCTGGACTGGGCGCACGGCGAGGAAGTGGTGAAGATGCTCCGAGAACTCAGCAAGGACAACGGCACCACCGTCGTCTGCGTGACCCACGACCATCGGCTGGTACCCTTCGCCGATCGTCTGGTGGATCTGGAGGACGGCAGGCTCAAGCGCCAAAGCTACGGCTTTCACGGCGTGACCGAGCCCGCCAGCCACCATCCGCATGAACCCGGCGAGATCAATCCCGCGATTCCCGCCAAGCCCACTCTTCGTTACAGGGCCACACCATGAGCGCCTCTCCCACGACCCAAGGCCCGGCCACCCAGGTGACCCAGCCTGCCCCGCCCCATTTGAAGCCGGGCGCAGCGCAGGTGATTCGCCGGCCGCAACGCAACCCCGGGCCGATCCTGGGTCTTTTGCTGGTGCTGGGAGTGCTTGCCGGCATTCTGGGCGTGGCCTACCTGATCAAGCCCGCTGAATTCAAGCGGGTGGTGGGCAACCTGGGCAAGCGCATCTCGGGCGAGACCAAGCCCGCGGGTGCCGAACTGTCCGACCTGCCGATGAACCGTACTTTCTGCATCGCCCATGTGGATGCCGAGCACGGCCTTGCCCCCCTCTATCCGCTGCAGCCGGGCAGGGTGAAGCAGGTGCTGGTGGACGAGGGGCAGAAGGTGCAGAAGGACCAGATCCTTTTCACCCTGGATGACCGCATCGCCCGGGCGCAACTGGAGGAGGCCCAGGCCGCCGTGGCCGCCAGCAAGGCCCAGTGGGACAACGCGAAACAGCTGGAAACTCAGCACCGCGAGAAGATCGCCGGCCAGCAGAAGGTGGTCGATGGCAAGAAGGCCCTAGCCGATGCGGCGCGCCGGATGTTCGAGAACCTGCAGTCTTCCTCCATCGCCCCCACCAAGGACCAGGTCTTTTCAGCCCAGATGCAGGCCGAGGCGGCCCAGGCCGAGGTGGATGCCCGCAAGATCGAGCTGGACGCCCTGCAGAAACTGAATCCCACCTACCAGGTTTCGCAGGCCGAGAGCGACTACAAAGCCAAGGAAGCCCAGCTCAAGAAGGCCCAGGTAGCCCTCGACGAGATGGTGGTGCGCGCCCCATCGGAAGGCACTGTCCTGCGCCTGAGTGTGCAAGTGGGTGAGACCCTCGGGCCGAATCCCCGCATGCCCGCCATCCAGTTCCTGCCCTTGGGCAAGCAGATCGTGCGCGCCGAGGTGGAGCAGGAATTTGCCAGTGCGGTGCGGGTGGGGCAGAAGGCGATCATTTACGATGACGCCCGCAGCCGCCGGGATTCCCCGTTGGCCATGGGCAAGGTGCTGAGCGTTTCCAATTGGTACAGCCCGCGCCGGTCGATGGTAATGGAGCCTTTGCAGTACAATGACATCCGGACGCTGGAATGCCTGATCGAGGTGGATGCCTCCCCGGCCAACCAGAACCCCGAGAACATGCTGCGCATCGGCCAGCGGGTTCGCGTGGAACTGGATACCCGCGGCGTTGCCCCGAAGGCGGAACCAGCGGAAAAGTCGCCAGTGAAGGCGCAACCCCCCCAAACGCAGGGGGCTTCCCCAACCCCATCGACGAAGGTGGCAGGATCCTGACTTTTCCTTCAGCAAATCGCCCGAGCCGCCAGGCCTCCCAAGGGGGCCTGGTGCTTCTGTTTTCCGGACTTGCCATCCTTGTCTTGGTGGCAGGCTGCGGCGACCCTTTGCCCCAGAAGGCCACCCTGCTGCCTGATTCGGAAGGTTTGCCAGTGGCGGGTGGTGCCGTTGCGGGACAGAATCCTCCAGCCGAAGCTCCCCCCGCCGGGGAACCGGCCTTCCAGGCGGACAAGCCCGCCTCGGTGGTCGATCCGGAAGCTCAGGCCTTTTTGAATGACCCTGTGGGCTGGCTGAAGGAATGCCTGAAGCGTCAGGCCGATGTGCAGGGCTACACCTGCGTTTTCACGCGGAAGGAACGTCCCAAGGCGCACAACCACCTGCATGTGAGCACCATGGACGTGGAATACCGCGACAAACCCTTTGCCGTGCGCATGCGCCTGGTGAAGGGGGGCAGCCGCATGGCCAAGGAAGTGCTCTATGCGGACGGGGAAAACAAGAACCAGATGGTGATTCTGCCCGTGGGTGTACTGGCCTGGGGAGGCCTGGCTTACCGCAATCCGCTCGACCCCGAGGTGATGGAAGGGCACCGTAACCCGATCACCAAATTTGGCCTGCGCCAGACCCTGGAGCGAACCGTCGCCGACTGGGAAAAGCTGCAAAAGAACGCCCCGTTGCAGGTGCGGTGGCTGGGCCTTCAGGCAACTCCCGAACTGGACGGCATGCATTGCCTGGTGGTCAACCGTGAGGGGGCGCCTGACCCGGATGATCCCGCCATCCGGTCCGAGACCATCTGGATCCATCCCAAGACCGGGCAACTGGTGGGCAATCGCCTGATGGACGCCAAGGGCGCGGTGGTCGCCGAGTACTGGTACAACAAGCTGGTCAACAATCCGAAGATATCGCCTGACCGGTACAAAATCTCCACGCTGAAATAAGCCCTTTTGCCCGCTCTGGGCGCCTTTGGCGGTTCCCCCTAACCGCCTTCATGCCCTATACTTGCATCTTGCGAAAGATTGCATCGGAGCTTGGAAAATCATGCCTTTTGCCAAGGTTGAGACACAGGTCGATTTCCCGGCCCTGGAGCGGGCCATCCTGGAGCTTTGGCAGAAGGAAAAGACCTTCGAGCGTCTGGTGGAGCGGAACGCCGAGGGGGCCCGCTGGTCGTTCCTGGACGGCCCCATCACGGCCAACAACCCGATGGGTGTGCACCACGCCTGGGGCCGCACCTACAAGGACGCCTTCCAGCGCCATCATGCGATGAAGGGCAACCGTTTGCGCTACCAGAACGGTTTCGATTGCCAGGGGTTGTGGGTGGAGGTGGAGGTCGAGAAGGAACTCGGCCTGAAGAGCAAGAAAGACATCGAGAACCTGGCAGGGGACCGGTTCCAGAGCATCGACAAGTTTGTCGAGCTGTGCAAGGCGCGCGTGGACAAGTTCGCCCGGGTGCAGACCGAACAGAGCATCCGCCTGGGCTACTGGATGGATTGGGACAAGCCCGAAGACTGGGCCAAGCCCGCCGACGAGCGGCGCAGCTACTTCACCATGTCCCAGACCAACAACTACGCCATTTGGGGCTTTTTGAAGAAGTGCAACGACCGCGGGCTGGTGTACCGCGCGCATGACTGCATGCCGTTCTGCCCCCGCTGCTCGGTGGGTCTGAGCCAGATGGAGATGTCGGAGGGCTACCAGATGGTGGCCCACCGGTCGGTGTTCTTCAAGCTGCCCCTCCATGGCAAGCCGGGGGAGTTCCTGCTGGCCTGGACCACCACACCCTGGACCCTGACCAGCAATGTGGCGGCGGCCGTGAACCCGGAGCTGACCTACCTGAGGGTGTCGCACCGCGACGAGATCTTCCATGTCGCCAAGGGGGCCTTCACCGCCGCTCGCCTGGAGCAGCAGTTCAAGGACAAGGAATGGATTGACGGTGTGCCCAAGCTGAAAAGCCTGGAACAGTTGTTCAAGGAGAAGGGCGGCTTTGAGATCGTCGGCGAGGTGAAGGGTGCCGACATGGTGGGCTGGGCCTACGAGGGCCCGTTCGACCACATCGAGGCCCAGTCCAGCCCGGGTGGCTACCCCGAGGACATCGCCCGCGTCGCGCTGTCGCGCGACTGGACCGACAAGGTACCCGCCAACCAGGCCCACCGGGTGGTTGCCTGGCGCGAGGTGGGCGAGACCGAGGGTACCGGCATCGTGCACATCGCGCCCGGTTGCGGCCGCGAGGACCTTGGCCTGGGCCGCGAAAACCGTCTGCCTCCGGTGGCCCCGCTCGACGAGTACGGCTGCTTCCTGCCCGGCTTCGGCGAGTTGGCCGGCAAGAGCGCGCTGGACCCAGCGGTGCCGGACATCGTGTTCGCCCACCTCGAAAAGAACGGCAGGCTGTTCGCGTGGGAAAAATACCCCCACAAGTACCCGCACTGCTGGCGCTGCAAGACCGAGGTCCTCTTCCGCCTGGTGGATGGCTGGAACATCTCCATGGCGTGGCGCGAGGAGATCATGCGCGTCTGCGACGATGTGCAATGGATCCCTGAATTCGGCCGCCAGCGCGAGCTGGACTGGCTGAAGAACATGGGCGACTGGATGATCTCGAAGAAGCGCTACTGGGGTCTGGCCCTGCCCATCTGGGTGGACGAGGAGAGTGGCGATTTCGAGGTGATCGGCAGCCGCGAGGAACTGAAGGAGCGGGCGGTGGAAGGCTGGGCCGAGTTCGAGGGCCACACGCCGCACCGACCGTGGATCGACCTGGTCAAGATCCGCAACCCGCGCACCGGCAACCTGATGAGCCGCATCTCCGATGTGGGCAACCCTTGGCTCGACGCCGGCATCGTGCCGTTCTCGACCATGGGTTATTACAAGGACAAAGCCGAGTGGGAAAAGTGGTTCCCCGCCGACCTGATCACCGAGTGCTTCCCCGGCCAGTTCCGCAACTGGTTCTACGCGCTGCTGGCCATGTCCACCATGCTGGAGGCGAAGGCGCCCTTCAAGACCCTGCTCGGCCACGCCCTGGTGCGTGATCAGACCGGCGACGAGATGCACAAGAGCAAGGGAAACTCCATCCCCTTCGAGGGCGCGGCCGACAACGGCTACGAGATCAAGGGCAAGAACGGGAAGATGGAAAAGCACCCGCCGATGGGTGCCGACCTGGTGCGCTGGATGTTTTGCCGCCAGAACCCTTCGCAGAACATCAACTTCGGCCCGCAGATCGCCGAGGAGGTGCGCGCCCGGTTCCTGCTGAAGCTGTGGAACACCTACGCCTTCCTGTGCAATTACGCCCGGCTCGATGGTTTTGACCCCTCGGGGCCCCAGGTGCCGCTCGAGCGCCGCACCGACCTGGACCGCTGGATTCTGTCCGACCTGCAGAAGCTGGTCCGCCAGGCGGAACACGCCTTCACCCACTACGACCTGGCCCCCTTTTGCCTGGAGGTGGAGCGGTTCATCGATGACAAGCTGAGCAACTGGTATGTGCGGCGCAACCGCCGCCGTTTCTGGAAGGCCGGAGCGGGTGAGGACAAGACGGCCGCCTACCAGACACTCCACACCGCCATCTCGGTGGTTTGCCGGCTGGTCGCGCCGCTGATCCCGTTTGTCACCGACCACATGTACCGCAACCTGCATGAGGATGGCGCCGAGAGCAGCGTGCATCTGGCCCTGTGGCCCTACGCCGACGAGAGCATGGAGGATGCGGCGCTCAGCGAGGAGATGGAGGCGCTGCTGCGGCTGGTGAGCCTGGGCCTCTCGGCGCGCAACAACTCGAAGATCAAGGTGCGCCAGCCGCTGGCCGAAATCGTTATCGCCGCCGGCACCGAGGCGGAGGTCCGGGCCGCCGCGCGTTTTGGCGACCAGATCGCCGAGGAGCTGAACATCAAGAAGGTGTCGGTGCATCCAGCAGGCGCCGGTCCGCTGCTCACCGCCGAGGTGCGCCTGAACCTGAAGACCTGCGGCCAGCGACTGGGCGCCCGACTAAAGGAGGCGCAAACCGCGCTGGCGGCGCTGGACCCCACTGAGGTGGCGGGCAAGCTGTTGGCTGGCGGCACCGTGGAAATCGCCACCTCCACCGGTCCCGAACCGCTCACGGCCGCCGATGTGCAGATCACCCACAAGGGGCGTGAAGGGTTCACCGGCGTGGCCGACCGCGCCACCCAGGTCGCGCTCGACACCCGCGTCACGCACGAGCTGGCGCTGGAGGGCATGGCCCGCGACATCATCCGCCAGGTGCAGGACCTGCGCAAAAAGTCAGGCCTGGAGATGGAGGACCGCATCCAGCTCCATCTGGTCAGCGACAACCCCAAGGTGACCGAGGCGATCGAAGCCCACCGGGCCGGTATCGCCGCCGAGACCCTCACCACCCACTGGAAGCCGGGCGGAAAGCACGCCGCCTCCGCCCAGGTGGATGGCGCGAAACTGGAGATCCAGTTGGAGAAAATCTAGCCTTTGGCACAGCCACCTAGCGGAGTCGATTGCTGATGTCCTCTTCCCTTCCAGAAACCGTCCTGCAGTTCGGCTCAGGCCGGTTCCTGCGCGCATTCGCAGACCTTTTCATTCACCAGGCCAACCAGCAGGGTCAGCAGGTGGGGCGGGTGGTGATCGTGCAGTCCACCGCCGGCGACCGCGCGGGCGCACTGGCCTGCGCCTCGGGCAAATACCATGTGGTGATCCGCGGTATCGAGAACGGCCAGGTGGTGGACCGGGTGGAGGCCTGCGAGTCGGTCAGCCGGGCGCTGGCCGCGCAAACCCAGTGGCCGCAGGTACTGGACCTGGCCCGTTCTCCCCATCTGGCCACGGTGCTGTCCAACACCACCGAGGCGGGCTATGAGACCTTCGCCGGGGAGAAGGCAGATGACACGGTGCCCCGGTCCTTCCCGGCGAAACTCCTGGCGGTGCTGAAGGCCCGTCATGCCGCCGGGCTACCCGGGCTGCGCATTATCCCCTGCGAACTGCGCGAGGGGAACGCGGCGCTGCTGAAACA
>DKBS01000111.1:13313-16986 GCA_002451275.1 Planctomycetaceae bacterium UBA6894
GGAATGCCTGCTCCTGGCATGAGACCCTGGTGGATCGCATTGTCACAGGCACCCCTGCCGAGCATCCGCTGCTGGCATCGGATCCCTTGCTGACGGTGTGTGAGCCGTATGCCCTGTTTGCCATCCACCGGGCGGACCGCGAGAAGCCGGGCCAGGAATTCCTGAAAAACCCTGCCATCATCTGGACCGATGATGTGCTGCCCTACTTCCTGCGCAAGGTGCGGATTCTCAACGGTGGCCACACCGCCCTGCTGCTGAAAGCCTGGCCGCGCGGCTTCCGCCAGGTGGGCGAGGCGGTGCGGGATGCGGAAAACCGGGCCTGGCTGGAGCAGTTGCTGTTCACGGAGATAGTGCCGGTGCTGGAGGGCCGCTGCGAGGATCCGGCGGGATTCGCCAAGGCGGTGCTGGACCGGTTTGCCAATCCGTTCTTGCAGCACAAGCTGGCCGACATTGCCCTGCACCACGCCAGCAAGGTGCAGGTGCGCCTGGTGCCCACACTGGCCGAGTATGAGAAGAAGTTCGGCAAGAAGCCGCCCCTGCTTTCCGCCCTGCTGGCTGATGGCGGTGTATTGCCTGCCGACTTGAAGGCCTGACTCCGGAGGCGAAGCCATGCTGGCCCTGCTGCTGTTGTTGGCTGTTCCCGCACAGGGTGTGTTTGAGAAAGATTCACTGCGTATTTTGGCGGCTGGTGGGCAGGGTGGCGAGGGGCCCGCTTGGCATCCGCAAAAAGGGATATTCGCCAGCGGCAAGGGTGGCATCACGTTTTTGGGCCTGGATGGCAAAACAGGCATCTTCGCTGAGGATGCCGGCACCAATGGGTTGTTGCTGGACCGACAGGGCAACCTGCTGGCCTGCCAGCCCGGCAAGCGCCGGGTGGTCCGTTTCGGACCTGATGGCAAGGAAGCCGCCGTGTTGGCCGACAGCTTCGGCGGCAAGAAGTTCAACCAGCCCAACGACCTGACGCTGGATTCCAAGAACCGCCTCTATTTTTCCGACCCGCGTTACGGCCCCCGCGATGACATGCAGCAACTTGATGCGGAGGGGAAAACCATCGAGGGCGTGTATCGGATCGACCCCGATGGCAAGCTGGAGCGCGTGCTGGGCCGCGAGGTGGAGCGCGCCAACGGCGTGCTTGTGTCGGCCGATGACCGGTATCTGTTTGTCGCGGACAACAACAACGACACCGTGGGCGGCGCGCGCAAGCTGTGGCGGTTTGAACTGACCGTCGACGGCACGGTGCGCCCGGGCACCGGCAAGGTGCTGAAGGACTGGTTCACCGGCCGCGGACCCGATGGCCTGAAGCAGGATGAGAAGGGCCGGCTGTTCGTTGCGGGCGGTCTGAACCGGCCCAACCCGCCGGCGGAACCGGCCAAGGATATCCCCGCCGGCATCTATGTGGTGGACCCGGACACGGGCAAGCAGCTTGATTTCCTGCCTATCCCCACCGACGAGGTGACCAACTGTGCTTTTGCCGGCGCCGATCGGAAGACCCTGCTGGTCACCGGCGGCGGCGTGCTCTATTCCGTGCGCGTGAAGGAACCGGGACGGGTGATTTGGCCGTAGGTGAGAAGGCCCTAGTTTTATTGCCCCGATAGCCCCAGTGCCTTCAGCAGCGGTTCCAATGCCTTGCGGTCGGCCCCCACCCGCAAGGACATATCGTTCCCTTTCACTTCCAGCTTGCCTTGCTTGACCGCGAGGTACGCGATGGCAGCTTCCACTGAGACCCCGGCTTTTTCCAATGGGTTGTCGGATGCTTCTAGGTCCTTTGGGGTCTTCAGCAGTTCAGCTAAGTCTTTTTCCCAACCAGCCAAGCCGGTTGTCATTGCAGTTTTTATGGAATCGGCGTGGCGGGGGGCGGTGGCGGCAATCGTCAGTTTGCCTTGAATGCCATCCTTGATGGTTGCGCAAATTTGAAAAGACTTGGCTTCCCTCATGGCCGCTTCATCGGAGTCTGCGGGTTCCCCCTCCTCCATTTGCTTTTTTAAATCTCCATCCACAGCTTGCACAACCCAAAGGGATTCCTTGTCGGTGAGTCCTTCCATGCCGTTGAGGAAGCGTTCGTTGGACGGTTTGTCAAACTTGGCAGCCAGGCAACCCTTCAGCCGTTCCAACTGGTTGGAGACGATGATCTTGCCGCTGCCTTCAAGGCCAAGAAAAATCGGCCCCAGCGGAGAATCCATTTGCAAGATGGTGGTACCTTCACCCTTCAGCTTCCGAACGGGGGCACCCGCGCTTTTTCCGTGGTTTTCCAATGCTTTGGTGATTTTCTTCGGGCTGAATTTGCCCTGCCAAACCACCAGCCATAGTTTGGTGGGTTTTTCCCCAGCGATAGGCAATTTTTGCCTTTGAATCCGTTCCCCGGTTTCTGGGTCGATGATCCATTCCTGTACCTCCGGTTCCTCTACCAGCGGCGATGAAGGCATGCACCAGAGGATCGATTCCACATCCCGTTCAATGCGCAACCCGGCGATGTCCAAAAACTCCTGAGCCGGGCCCACAGCGGCCAAGGTAGTCTTGAACAGTTCATCCCAGCCCAGATCCTTCACCAGGGCAGAGGTCAGAATCTGCCGGGGCCGGATCTTCATGGCGAAGATGGTGTCGGGTGGGATGCAGGGGTCGGGCTCCACGGCCCCGCCGTGGCCTGCGGCACATGCCAGTACCAAGGCGCTAAACCAAAACCCGGTCCATTGGCGCATGGGCTGTTGCCTCTTTTCTGAGTAGGGCGTGAAAATTCGAACAAATTGCCTGGGATGGTGCAATCCCAGTGGGTGCTTGTTTCGGTAGTCGCACTTCCATTCTGGAATGCTCTGACTAATTCGGATTGGTGTTTACCAGTCTGGCGGGTGATTTGGCCGTAGGGCAAATCACATGGCCTCAGGGTGCTGAAGAAAGTTTGACTTTTTTCTTCATGTATTCAACCACCTTCACCCGGTGGTAAAACCATTCCCGGACATCCCGTTTGCCATCCATGGTGCTGGATATCAGGTGAATCTCACCTCGACTGATCCAGTCATTCAGGCCGTGTATTGAGTAGATTTTCTTACCCTCCGCCTTACGATGTGCAAGCGTCAGGGACAAATCGCTGTACCCCGTTTTGTCCTGACCGGGAATATGCCAGTTCACTGAGGTGAGCGGCGCGATGCGGCCGGCATCAGCCAGCGTGAAGGTGATGGTGGAACGACCCGTGCCGTGATCGAACACCTCCATGGTATATTTCAGATTGAGTTGTTCCTTGGTTTCACCCAACTCAAAACCCAGGGCCCACAGCAAGGGGCCACTAGCCAGCAGAAGGCCAAGAGCAAGGAAGCCTTTGGCATTTTGATTCAGCTTCATAGTGCGTTTTCTACCCACAAAGGTAAGCGTTCACTATTTCCCCGATAGTTCCAGCGCCTTAAGGAATGGTTCCAGCGATTTTCGGTTGGCGCTCACTTTTAGAACCATTTCGTTTCCTTCTAGGTCCAGTTTGCCTTGTTTGATCGCCAAGTAGAGAATTCCTGCCTCCACGGAACCACCCAATTTTTCAATACCATCCTCGGGGATGTGTTCCTTCGGATCATTGAAAACTTTTGCCAAATGCTCTTCTATTTCCTTCATTTTCGGTGTCAGTAAAGCTTTGATGGAGCTGGCATGTTGAGAGGCGGTGGTGGCAATCGTTAATTTGCCTTGAATTCCA
>DKBS01000183.1:0-332 GCA_002451275.1 Planctomycetaceae bacterium UBA6894
TTTAGACCCGAAAACAAACAAGGCGGAAAGGCCTGATAGCCATCCCGCCCTGACAATTCTCAGAAATAGCTTTGTAAAATAGGGACCGAAGGATCAACGATGGTCCTGAGGCCTGTACAACCCGCCAATCAATTCCTCCCAGGCCGGGAATTGCAAGCTGGTCAAATCCTCCAGGACAAACGGCTCCTCGGGAACGGTCTCCTCGACATCGTCTTCCATTTCCCGGGGACCGTCGCGATCCTCATCCTCGTCACGTCGGCGACGCTCCCGACGCTGACGCCCTTCGCGGGGCTCAGTGGTTTGGCCGTTTTCATCGCCATTGGGCCGACGGC
>DKBS01000183.1:580-17387 GCA_002451275.1 Planctomycetaceae bacterium UBA6894
CGGCGACGACGGCGACGGCGACGGTCACCCTCGTCTTCATCCCCGGATTTAGCGGTTTTCCCGGACTCCTCACCCGCGCGACCGGAAGATTCACCGATACCAGCCGACACCGCAGTCACGCTCTCAACATTTACTTCCGGCAATGCTTCAGAAACCTCTGGTTCTGCCGGTTCGTCGTTAGCGCCAGATTGTTGAACCTCCACCGGAAGCCCAAACTCGCCCAGCAAGGAGTCGAGGTGGCTGTCTTTTTGGGGGTTGGTCATTTTTGCCTCTTTCTTGGCGGCAGACTTTCCCTTCTGCCCATTATCTTGCTTAACTTCTTGATTCTTTTGTGTTTGTGATTCGGATGATGTTTGATCAGCAGACTCCGACGCGGGTGTTGCGCCGTCCGTAAATGTCCGCTTAATCATGCTAACAAGCCAATTAGCCGCCCGCAATTGATGCCTCGCTTTCCAGCACCTGATACCGCCAGGATACCGGCTTACCGCCCGAATAGGGCATCACACCGTAAAACCGGGGCCCTTTTTCAGGCAAAACCAACGGAAGAAAATGACAATCGCCTTCCCACATGGGAAGTGAGCCGACTGTCTCAACCGGGTGCCAAGCCAGCACACCTTCCGGGCTTTCGGCCCGCAGTGTCCCGCTGAAACCTGTCACCCTGAAAAGGAACCCAAACCAGCTTTCACCATTTTTACCAAATCCGGGCCAGTTAATCGTACCCCGCAATTCCATGCGGGTGGCAACCAGGCCACTTTCCTCCTCGATTTCCCGGCGCATGCAAGTCACCGGGTCCTCTTGTGGTTCCATTTTACCGCCCAGGCCATTGTATTTTCCCAAATGAGGATCATCTTGGCGCTTGTTGCGGTGAATGAGCAGCACCCGGCCATCCGCCGGGTGGAAAACATATCCCAGAGTAGCCAGAATCGGAGTGTAGGGCATGAAAACCAAAAAACCCGGGCCCCTCACCAGTGGGGTGCCCGGGTTTCACTGTAGCCAACCGGCAATCATTTGACAGCCGTCACCGCGACAAACTCAGGCCGCCCTGCGCTGGTCGATGGCGAACCTCAACCCCTCCAATCCCGGACCAGGGCACAATTGCACCTGGAGGAATCGCCGGCCCAAGGCATCGTAGAAGAAAATCCGGTCCTCCTCGGCCGACCAAACCGCCTGCTTGCGCAGCAGCCTGGGCCCCTGCATCTCCATCAGCAGGCCGCACACCCGCTGACGCTTACGGAGGGGCATCTCGGCCAAATGGACTTGGTCCGGTTCCAGGCCTTCCTTCTCGCACAATTTCTCCAAAACATATGCGCGCAGAAGCCCATAGTTGGGTAAGGCGAGCCGAACCTGCATGGTGCTTTTCTCGTGGTGCCGAGCCGGTGAGCTTCGTTCCTGCCTGTGGCGGGAACACTCCTAGCATCGGGTGCCGGAACCACGGTTGTTCAGTCAGGCCGGACCTTCCCATCCCTGGATTTGGCGAAGCCCCTCATACAACCCCACGGCCACCGCCGTGGCCAGATTGATGCTCCGCACATCTTGCCCGGCCGGGCCATCCTTCCCGGGCATGGGCAGGGTTACCGCCAACGGCTGGTGCCTGGCCAGGATTTCCGGGGCCAACCCCCTTCCCTCGGAACCGAAAACCAGGCAATCGCCAGGCTGATACCGGATGGCCGTGTAGGGCCGCGTGGATTTGGTGGTGAAGCAAATCACTCGGCCCCCACCATCGTTTCCGGCCAAATAATCCTCCAAATCGGTAAAGGCTGCATGGCGCCGCCAGTCGAGGTGCCGCCAGTAATCCATGCCCGCCCGCCTCAGGGTCTTGTCATCCACCTGGAACCCCAAACGTCCCACAAGGTGCAGGCGCGCCCCGGTTGCTGCGCACAATCGTCCCACGTTGCCCGTGTTGGGGGGAATTTCCGGTTCTACCAGGGCCACTTGAAGCATCCTGCACCTCCTGTGGGTGTCATAGTAAAGTCAGGCACATCTTTTCCAAGGACAGGCCACCATGGGCCAAACCGAACCATCACCCAGCGCCGGCTTACCGGCGCGTCGCAAACTGGCCATGGTATTGGCCATCGGGGCAATCGCCGCCTGGGTGGCGTTATTGTCCGAGAACCCCGCCTTTTGGCGCGCCACCGCATGGCCCCCCTCCTCCTCCAGCAACTGGCTCGGAGCTCCGGGCGCCCTGCTTTCGCGCCTGTCCTGGCAAACCTTCGGCTTTGCGGCACCCCTGCTGCCAGCCCTCTGCATGACTCTCTCTTTGGCGCTGTGGACCGGTCGCTGGTCCTGGATTGGCCGGATGATCGCGGTCGGCCTGCTTGTGGTCACCAGCAGCTTGGCCATGGCGTGGGGAAACTGGCCGTTGGCAGGTCCCACCGGCGGACCGGGCGGAACCTTGGGCGCCTTTTTGGCCCTGCGCGCCGCCGATGTGCCGATCCGTTGGGTGGAGTTGGGAACCTGGTGCCTGCTGGTACTGGGCATGTTGGCCCTGATCGGCCCCAGTCTACCCATCTGGCTGCTGGAAAACCTGGGCAACCTGCTGCTGCTGGCACCCAAGCGGGTTAACAGGCCCGCGGCCAAGCCATCGGTCCAAGCCGAACCTACCCCGGCACCGGCCGCTGAAATCGCACCGATTGAGCCGTGGAAGCCGGTCCAGTTGGCCGTCGAGGAAATCGCCGAGAAAGACGAAAAACCCCAGAAAGAGTCGGACGGCATCCCCATCCACCACCATGCCGCCAGAGCGGTGGAGTCCCCCGCCGACAGCAAGCCGAAGCGCCCACCCGCAGCGGTGCCCGAATTCGCCGGCTACGAGGTCCCGGGAATCGACATCCTGGACGAGCCCGAACCTTTCCAGGTGGACAAGCACGAGGAACTGTTGCGCGAACGGGCCATCCTGCTCGAACAGGCGTTCCGGGATTACGGCATCCATGTCAAGGTGGTGGGCATCAACACGGGCCCTGTCATCACCCAGTTCGAGATCTCGCTGGAAACCGGCCTGCGGCTGAACAAGGTGACCCGTCTGGCAGAGGATATCGCCCTGAATCTCCGGGTGTCGAGCGTGCGCATGGTGGCGCCCATCCCCGGGAAGAACACCGTGGGCGTGGAAATTCCCAACGAGTTGCGCGCCACCGTGCGGCTGAAGGAAGTGATGCAGGTGGCGGGGCGCAAGCTCGACACCATGAAGATCCCGCTTATCCTGGGCAAGGACAACGAGGGACGACCGCTGGTGCACGACCTGGCGGACATGCCCCACCTCCTGATCGCGGGCAGCACGGGCACCGGCAAGTCGGTGTGCATGAACAGCATCATCCTCAGCATGCTCATGACACGCCGGCCGGACGAAGTGCGGATGATCATGATCGACCCGAAGGTGGTGGAACTCACCGATTACGGCAAGATCCCGCACCTGATGCACCCGGTGGTGCACGACATGAAAAAGGCCGAGGCCATCCTGGCCTGGGCCGTGGACAAGATGGAGGAACGGTACGAGATGTTCCGCCGGGCGCGGGTGCGCAACCTGGCCGGCTACAACGAACTGGATGAAAAGACCCTGCTCGAGCGCGTCGAGCCGGCCACCGATGAGGAACGCGAGAAGATCCCGCGCCGCATGCCGTATATCGTGGTGTTCATCGACGAGATGGCCGACCTGATGATGACCATGCGCAAGGAGGTGGAAACGCATATCATCCGCCTGGCGCAGAAGTCCCGCGCCGCCGGCATCCACCTGGTGATCGCAACCCAGAAACCGACGGTGGATGTGATCACCGGCCTGATCAAAAGTAACCTGCCCTCACGCATCTGCTTCAAGGTGGTGAACAAATCCGACAGCCGGGTGGTGCTGGACGAAATGGGTGCCGACCGCCTGCTGGGCAAGGGAGACATGCTTTTCCTGCCACCGGGCACCAGCGTTCTGTCGCGCGCCCAGGGGGCCTTCGCCTCCGATGGCGAAATCCGCCGCATCGTCGGCGCCGCGGAGCAGGTGCCACCCAGCTACATCCAGGAGCTGGTGCAACTGCCCGTGCGGGTGGAGGGCAAACCCGGCGAGGGTGGCGAGAAAAAGGAACGGGACGCGGTTTTCGACGCGGCGGTGGATATTGTGCTGCGCGAGGGGCGAGGAAGCACCTCGCTGCTGCAACGGGCGCTGGGGATCGGCTACGGCCGTGCCGCGCGCCTCATCGACCAAATGGCCGAGGAAGGCATCGTGGGTGCCTACAACGGCTCGTCCGCCCGCGATGTGCTCATCAACCTGGAGGAATGGGAAAGCCGGTGCGCCACCGCGAGCTGATTTCCCGCATTGCCTGAAACCTTTCCCTCATCCACCATGGCCTCATGGAATACCTGCACCACAGCCTGCCCACCCTGAAGGCCAACCTCGCCCTGGACGAGGCGTTGCTGCTGGAGCGGGAGGAAAACCCCGCCCGCGGCAACATCCTGCGGGTGTGGAAAATGGACACCTTGGCCGTGGCCATGGGCTCGGGTGGCAAAATCAACGAGGAGGTCTTCTACGCGGTTTGCCGGCGGGAGGGCGTGGAAGTCCAGCGACGCTCCTCAGGGGGAGGCACGGTCGTGGTGGGCCCGGGGTGCCTGCTGTACACCGTGGTGCTCGACAGCGAAGCGGATCCCACCCTGGGCACGATCGCAGGCAGCTACGAACGCATTCTGGAACCCTTGGCCACCGGGCTGAGCCGACCGGGCCGACCGGTTACCCGCAAGGGCATCAGTGACCTGGCGGTGGATGAGCTGAAAATTTCCGGAAGCGCCCAGCAGCGCAAGCGCAGATTCGTGCTGCACCATGGCACCCTGCTTTTGGCCATGGACTTGAGCCACCTTGCCCGCCTGCTCCCCCAACCGCCCCGCCAGCCGGACTATCGCCTGGACCGCGATCATGGCGCTTTCACCACCAACCTCGGCCTCACCGAAGAGGAAGCGGTCGCCGCGCTACGTCAGGTGTTCGACGCCAACCAGCCGGGTTCCCCCGCACCCGAACCGTTGGTCCAACGCTCGCTGAACGAGCGGTTCGACGATCCGACCTGGTTGATCAGGCGGTAACATTCCCCCCGCCAAACCGGATATAGGCCCCGCTGAATTTCAAAACCCGCGGTGGAGCCCCATTCGACCGGGCACCTGAACCGGCCCGTTGAACAACCTCCGTTCAAATGCAGCGAGCCAAAACACCTTCGATGGCTTTCGTCGCCGCCTCCAGGGAACGGGCGGCCATCTGGTAATTGGTGTGGTCTGAATAGACACTATATTGCGCTGTCAGGTAGTCCCGCGCCTCGCGGAGACGGCCCATTTTGCCGCGCAGCTTGTGGATGTAGCGGGAATAGTCACCCGCCTGCATCGCCGGTTCGGTGGCGCGAATCACATCAAAAAGCGTGCGCGGGATCTCGAGCATCTCCAGGCTGTCCTGGATCTCCTCGGCATGCTTCAGGAACGTGCGCACCATCCACAGATGGGCCAGCAGCGGTTCCAGTTCGGCCACCGCCTCGGCCGACTGCAGGGGTTCAGCCATGACTTATTTCCCGGCGGGCAGGGGCTTCGCGGCGTGGGCCGCCTCACCCTGTTCCTTGGCCAAAAGCACCAAGAAGGCGCCGGCCCCCACGGAGAAGATTCCCGCCCACAGCATCCAGCCGGGCATGTGGTGCAGCCCGAAATGAAGGGGTTCGCCAGGCTTGGGATGCCAGAATAGGCTGACCAAAGTGTTGATCACCGGGGCCACACCAAAAATGATGGGGGCGATGAAGATGCGATAGGTCGCGGGGTTTTTACCCTCGGCCTTCGCCGCGTCCACCGCGGCCTTGGAGGCGAAAATCACGCAAATGGCACCCACCGCACCGGCAACCCCAGCCAGGCTGGAGAACATCAATCCCGAGGAGCCCTTGATCTCTGGCCATTGGGATACCCCGCCTCCCATCAATCCCACAGGAATCAACACCGCCAACAAAAAATAGGCCAGGCCAACGCAGAGGATCGACATCAGCCGGCCACCCAATTCCCCCGGCTTGGTGGTCAATTCCTGGCCACCATAGAAAATGATCGGGACATAGGTACCCCAAGCCAAACCCGCGCAGGCTGTGAAAACCAGCCATTCCCAGGCGGGATATTGCGCACTTTCCTTCGGTGCCGCCATGGCGGGCACCTCAGCCTTGCCTTCTGGTTTGGCCTCCGGCTTGGATTCGGCCCGCGCCACGGCGGCCATTTCGGCGCGTTCGCGTTTTTCTTCCTGCTCCTTTGAGTACAGCACCAGGGCCGATCCCAAACCTACCAATACGATGCCCGCGACCAACTTCGCTCCGGGTAGTTTTTCCAAACCGAAATGCCAAGGATTCCCAGGCTTGGGATGCCACACCAGGCTGACCAGCGTATTGATCACCGGAGCGAGACCGAAGATGAGCGGAGCGATCAACATGCGGTAGCTGTCAGCCTGCAGTCCCGCCGATTTGGCCGCGTTCACCGCCGACTTGGATGCAAAGATCACGCAAATGGCACCCACCGCACCCATCACGCCCGCCAGGCCGGAAAAGGAAAGGCCTGTCGATTTGAATGGAGGCCACGCGTGTTTCCTGCTGAGGAACAACCCCAGCGGGATGAGCACAGCCAAGACAAAATACGCCAAGCCCACACACAGGATGGAGGTCAGACGGGCACCCTCCGTGCCGCCCAGTTCCTTGCCGCCATAAAAAACGACCGGGACATAGGTGCCCCAGGCGAGTCCGGCCAAGGCCACAATGCCCAGCCAGGTGTAATTTTTGGAGCCACTCACAGGTTCTGACATATTCGCCTCAATCCGCTTTTGACCAGCATCACTTCGACGTGTTGTCTATTCCGAACGCAGACCCGCCAGCAGGGGCACTTTCATGGCAGCCCGGCAGGCGAAAGCCCCGGCGACCAGACCGGTTCCCAAACACGCCAGGACCTGCAGCACCAACCCCTGCCAATTGCCAGCCAAATTGGCAGCATAGGGGGCAACGGCCACCAGAGCCGACACCACCCCCAATCCCAAGCCGCCCAGCAGCAAAACCAGGGTTTCCACCAGTAATAGTCTGCCGATGTCTCCCGGGCGGTAGCCAATGGCCCCCAAAAGCGCCAATTCCTTGCGCCTTTCCCAAACGCCACGCAGCAGGACCACGCCCAACCCCATGGTGCCCAAAACCAAACCCAAGCCACCCAGGGCCTGGAACACCGTCAGATAAGTATTCTCCACGCCCAGAGCCCGGGCGACGCGCACGCGGGTTTCCTCCACCTCGGCACCTTGATCGGCCAATGCCAGACGCAATACCGCGGCAACCGCCTGGTTCTGACCGGGCGGGCAACGGACCAGAAGAACACGCCAGCCATCGCGGTCGGGAAACTGCGCGCGGAAAGCCGAATCCCCCATGACCAATTCGGACTGGAACGGGCTGTCGTGCAGCATTCCCACAATCCGGGCCCGGCGCCCCTCACCAAGGGCCACTTCGGCCCCCACGGATGATTTTAAAATCCACTGGACCGCCGATGCCTCCCCAACCACAGCCGGAAGCACCATGGCAGTATCCGACAGCGGAGCCCACGGTGCGCCGGCGTTCAGGCTTTTGGCGAATTGAAAACCATTTTCCCCTAGCAGCGCCGCCGGAGCCCCCAGAACACGCGGTTGGCCAGGCTGGTACAAATTCAGGCAACCGGCATCCTCCTCGCCGGCCAGGCGTAGTGGGAAGATCATGCACTGATCCAACAGGGCGGAGGCCTTTTGGCGCTCACTCCGGGCCCGGGCGGGGTCGGTTCCATAACGACGCTCAATGGCGTCCAGCCAACCCTGTCTGCCGGCCGGTTCATCGGGTTTTTCAAACAGCGGCAAATCCAGCTCCACCCACAAGGCGCATCCACCCAGCGCGTTGTGGGGATTGGCCCCGTTTATATCGGCACCCGGCGCCTGGCGGCGGAACACCTCCACCGCCACCAGCAGGAAGGAGGCGAAGGCCAGCAGCCCCAGCGTGAGCATGCTGCGACCGGTATTGCGGGCTGCATTGCGCACCGCCATGCGCGCAAGGGAACCGCCCGCTTCGTTTTGTACGGGCCAGGATCTGGCCCGGATCAACCATTGCCGGGCCAACCCCAGGCCCCCGGAAAGCAGCGCCAAACCGGCGGTGAAAAAGCCACCCGCCTGTGGTTCGCCCGGCGGCAACCAGGGTGCAAGCCCCAGCAACGCGCAACCCACCGCAAGCAAGGCGATGGAAATCCAGGGCATTGAGGGCCGTTGTGCAGTGGAACTGGAGGAGCCTGCCGCCTCGACTCCCTGCAGCAGTGCCAGGGGCGTTTCCCGGCCCAGCTTGCGGGCGGCAAACCAGGCGGCCGCCAACCCGGCCAACCAGGCCCCCAAACCTCCCAGCAAGAGGCTGGCCGGATTGATCACCGGTCGCAGGGTTCGGGACAACTCGGGATCGGGCCAGGCGGCCAACATGATGCCTATCATGCGAGGCGCCAACCAGGCTCCCGCCAGGGCACCGACCGTGGCGCCTACCAAGGCAACGAAGCCCAGCTCCAGCAGCAGCAGACCACGGATGCGGGCAGGCCGCCACCCGGTGGCGGCCAGGGTGCCAAACTCCCTGCGGCGACGCTCCAGCCCCAGCCCCATCAGCAGCCAGGACAGAAGCAGACCGGAAACCAGCAGGAACGACGAAAAACCCAAAAAGAGACCGCCAAAGTCACTACTTCCCGCGCTGGCCTCGAGCGCCTGCCTCCGTACCGGGCGAAAAACCAGACCTGCCGGGGCCGGATTGAGCAGGCCGCGGACAGCCTTGCGGAAATCGCCCAGCCATTCCCCGATCGGCCGACCCTCGGGGTGGCGCAGTCGGACGGAAGTCAAAACACCGAATCGACCACCCCACAAATCCTTGCCTTTCTGCAGGGGAATGTAGGCCTTGGGCGCGCCGCGAAAGTCCCGCCAATAGGTTTCATCCGCCTGTGTGATCGCCTTCAAATCGATGGGGAAAGGCGCTTGCCAACTGGCCATGTCCAGCTTGTCGGTGATCCCTGGAAAAGCGGGGGACAGTTCTGCATCGGTGGCCAAACCGTTCTGGGAAACCGTCCCGACGAAACGCAATGGGACTGGCGGTGATTCCTTGGGAGGGTTGGTGTCCTCCACCGGATAGTAGGAAAGGGAAACCGAACTGCCGACTGCCAGACCTGCCCAGGGAGCCCCCTTGTAGTCCACCAGGGCGATACCATCCGGGTCCAGGGGGGGCGTTTCCGGCAACAACCCGACAGGGCCATCCACCGCCGCCACGACCGAATAGGGGACCTTCCGCCCCCCGGATTCGATCCGGTTGGCAAGGTGCACCAACACCCGCCCCGATTCGAGCCCCATGGAAACAGCGGCATGCATGACCGCGCCTTCTTCCTGCTGGCTGAGGTACAGCCCGGTACTTTCCACCAGCAGGTAGGGCCGGTTGGCGGCGTACCAGGCGGCCAGTTTTTTCTCGTCATCCCCTCCACCCATGGCCTCGCTGGCCACGGACCGGGGCAGCGCGCGGTTGAGGAGATTCCGGGTGCTTCGGGCCTGGACCACCTGGTCGCGGGCGCGCTGCTCGGGGCCGCGCAAGCTCAACCCGAAATCTTCGGGTCGCAAAAACGGTTCCAACTGACGGTTCAGGCTCTCCGCCTGGCCCCGGGCCAAAAGCGTGTTCACCCTGCCCTGCAAATTCAATCGGGACTGAAGCAATTCGAGCGGCACAACAACCAACCGGGCAGGGGCCAGTGAATTTTTAGGAGAAAAACGCTCCATTGAACCCGAAATGAAGCCCTTGACCGGCAGTTCCCAGTTCAAAACAGCCTGTTCAGCGGCCTGCTGCCCCAGCAGGGATTCCCTGGGCGGGCCTCCGCCCGGTTTGGCGATGCGGAGGGTTGCACGGGTACCAGGCCTCGGGCCGGAATCCGTCTGAGCCCAATCCGTGCCCAACCAGGCACCTTCCGCCGGCCACCCCTCCGGTACATTTCCGGCAAAAAAAGCATCCTCAACACCCAACACGGTGACATGTCCCACAGTTTGGGATGCATCGCCTTCTTCGCCCCATTGAAGGGTGGCGGCTAACAGAAACGCCGGCGTGGCCTTTGCCTCGGGCAACAAGGCATTTGCCAAATCCTGGCCAAACGGCTTGACGGTGGACAGCATGCTGTCCACCCATCCCAGCCTTCCCAGAGCGCGTTCGCGCAAGCCAGCCCGCAGGGCATCCCCCACCAGCAAAGCGCCGGCCAGGACCATGGCGGCCACGGCGATGCCCATGGCCGTTGCGGCGTGAGCCCCCAGGTGATGGCACAAGCCGCGCCAGGCCAACAGGGCCAAGCCACCGCCCGACCTGGTGGGAGTGAGCCCCTCGCTCATGGCGCCCCCCCCGGTTCCACGGCCACGAGTTTGCCTTCGACCATGCGGTAAACCCGGGGAAAACGGCAGGCCAATTCCATGCTGTGGGTGACCACCAACAATCTGCAGGGTTTTTCGGTGGCCAATTCCAACAGCAGCGAGCCCACCTCCGCGGCTGTTTTGGCGTCCAGATTGCCGGTGGGTTCATCAGCCAGCAGCAACCGCGGCGACAACACCAAGGAACGCGCCACGGCGGCCCGCTGGCGCTCGCCGCCGGAAAGTTGGGCGGGAAAATGATCCTTGCGATTGGCCAAGCCAACCCGATCCAGCAGTTGGTTTGCCCGCTGCGCCACCTCCGGGCCCGCCTTGCCCCCGCTTGCCCAGGCGGGGGACAGCACGTTTTCCAACACCGTCAATTGCGGCAACAGATGATGGTCCTGGAAAACGAATCCAACCTGACGGTTCCGGTAATCCGCTAAGGCGTTGGCATCCAGGGCAAGGGGGTTGACCCCGTCCAGGCTGATGGTGCCGGAATCCGGCTTGTCCAACGCACCCAGCGCGTGCAGCAGGGTGCTTTTACCCGACCCGGAAGGCCCGATGATGGCCGCCGCCTCCCCGGGCCTCAAATCGATGTCCGCCCCCCGAAGGACGGTCAAACCGCCATCAGGACCTGGGAATGTGCGCGATAGATTGCGGGCCACCAAACCGTCCATGTTCATGCATCTTCCGTTCCGTGGACCAGGGCCAGCAGGCCCAAACCATAGAAGGTGTATTCCACATCCTCACCGGCATCCCAGACACCCGCGCGGAATCCACCACCGGGCAGAGCCACCATTGCCAGATAGCCCGCAAGTTCCCGTGCGCGGACACGTTGGGCCAGGCCTTGCTGGTCGAGGCTCCAGGCCACCGTGAAGCTGGACAGCGTGTCGGAAAGGGGGATGGAACCGTTGGCCCGGTACCCGCCGTCGGTGCCTGCCAAACCGTCCAGAAACAGGGCAGTCCGCTCCAGTCTTTCGGGTTCGAGCGGGGAATCCAGCATTTGGCGCAACCCTAAAGCCGCGGCGGTCGGGTTGGCACCGCTTTTGCGCATGGCGGGCGCCTCAACCCAGCCGCCGTCCGGGCGCTCGCGGGTGGACAGGAAGGCTAGCAGGGAGGCCGTTTCAGGCACGGTCCGGCCGACCAGCGGATGCGTCAGGGCCACGAGGAAACTGTGGTAGGTGCTTCCCGAGGTGGCGTAGGGGACCTTGCCGTACCCTCCATCACTGGTGCGAAATGTCTGCAAAAGGTCCGCCAGGCGATCCTGCCAGTCGGGCTGTGCCGTGGAGAGCGGGTCGGGCGCCCCGGCCAGGCTGACGAGCAGGCTGGCCTCGACCAGCGCGTGGAGGTCCACCACGGTTGCCTGCGCGTTCAAATGCTCCGACAACCATGCCCCCGCGCGGGTGGCTCGCCCCGCATCGAGGGCCCCCAACAGGGCCAGGCCGCGCAGCCCAAAGGCGGTGTAATACAGGTCGGGCTCCCCCTCGCGGTCGGGAAAGCCACCAGATTCAAGCTGCTTGCCCGACAGATAGTCGGCATGGCGGGCCAACCCCCAGCGGTCGGCTGCTCCGGCCCGCTTTTTCATCCTGTTCAATCGCCTGCCCAATTCGGCGTTGAGACGGAACAGGTACCCCGCCTGGCTCATGGTCAGACGGCCTTTCCAGGCGAAATTTCCAACCGTTGGCGCATCCATTCGGGCAGGGGTGTCGAGCGCATCCCCTCTCCCGTCAAACGGCACAGGCACGTGGACAACTTGCCCATGGCGACAGGGGCTGAACTGCCCTCGGCCTTGAAATCGAAACGATACTGCAAGGAGGACCTACCGATTTTCTCGAGGCTAACCACAATTTCCAGCCAATCGCGGTAGCGTACCGGGTGCTGATAATCGCACGAGGCGTTCACCCTGGGAAAGCCGTGCCGAAACCCCTGATCCTCGAAGACCACGGAGAGCCCGCGGCTTTCGAGGAAGTCATGCTCAGCCTGCTCCATCCACAGGAAAAACCGCGAGAAATGGGCAATTCCCGCCATGTCGGTATCGGAAAATTCGACACGGCGCCGGGAAAGATGCGAAGGAGTCATAATGCCTGCAAAAGATCAGCGATCACCGCCATCGCCACCGCCGACAGTGCCGCCCGAGCCGCCTCCGGGCTTGCCCGGCATGCCTCCCATTCCCGGCATACCACCCATACCGGGCATGCCTCCCATTCCCGGCATGCCACCCCCTGCACCCGCGGCACCGCCGCCCGAGCCGATTCCCATGGCGGCCTTTTGGGCCTCCTGGATCACGGCGGAACTGCTGAACAAGGTTCCGTTCGCCTCACGCATCGCCTTGACCTTGGCATCCTTCATGTCGGTTTTCTCAAGGCCCAGTTCTTCCTGGCTCAGCCGGAGAAGGGTGAAAATACGCTCGCCCTCCACCTTGGCCTGACGAAGGTAGACATCGCACTCATTAGCCAAGTCCTTCAGCGCCAACGCCTCGGTCTTGCCCTTGTTGAGCAGGAAAGCGCGCTGGAAGCAGCCCCACAATTGGTCCTCGGTCAGTTCCAGGTCGCGGGGCATCCGGTTCAGCTCCGCCATGTATTTGGAGAAATCAGCCGGATACTTGTGCAGCAGGAAATGGGTCACACCCCACGCGGTCGCCCGCGCCTTGCTATGCAGGTTCTTGTCATTATTGAATTCGGCTGCGCGGCGAAAATAGGCATCGGTCACCACCGAGCGAAGGGTCACCTCCGGGGCGTCCAGCTTCTTGGATTTCACCAATTCCTTGAAAACCGGAAGGTGCAGGGTGTTTACGCCGCCAAGCACCGTCCAGGGGGTACCGGCCGGGGTCGAGAATTCAGACCCGAGGCCATATTCCACCCAGGCGGGTGGGCGGACCGAGGGCGCCAGACCCAGCAACCGCGGCAAGGCCTGGGTTGCCACCACAAAACCAGCCGCCGCGCGGCGCTCCTCCAACTGCAGGGCCTCCCGCAGAAGGTTCATCGAGGAGACGTAGGACACATCGCTCAGCTTGGAGCCATTGACCTGACCGTTCTCGATGAAGGTTGGATATGACTTGTCCGCCAGTTTCTGCAGCCCGCGCAGATCCCAGCCGGTGCGGGCGTATTGGTCCAGCCTGGAGGACAACTGTCGCAGTTTGGGATCGACATTGCGCAGCGAAATGACGGAATACCCGCCCAATTGCGGCGAGGTGAATCCTTGCACATCGTCAAAACGATTTTCCAGGGAGGGAATATCTGTCTTGTCGAGCACCACGAGCACCAGCTTGTTCGTCAGCGCGGGCAGGGCCTGACCCTGCAGGGCGAACCAGGCGTAAAGCAAACGAACCTGCTTGTCCACCAAAGCCGCCGCGTCTTGCACCGGGGCCAGGCTTTGCGGGTCCACCTCGGTCAAGATGGTGCAAAAGTCCCCATCCACACGCTGGCGGGCAGTGGGGAAACGACTCTTGATCGTGTCGATCTGGCTGGAGGCGGGCGAGGCTGATTTCAAAGCGGCCTCGGCCTTTTTCCACGCCTGGGCCTGAGGCAGGGCCGCGACTTTGGAATCACCGTCGTTGATCAGGGCAAGGAAATCCTCGTACAAGCCATGCTCAACGGCCCATCGCCCCCCCTCAAGCACCTGCTCGACGCGGGGACGGTTGTTGAACGCTGTCTTGAAGTTGATCAGGCGTTGGCCCACGGAAGGCATTGACTTCAGGGTGTCGTCCACCAGCCGCTCAAAAGCGACAGGATTGTTGGGATGCTGGATCACCAACGCCTCGCCTCGGTTGGTTGTCAGGCGCCGGACATTCATACCGGGCAGCGGGATATTCAGCAGGCGATTATCTTTTTTGGGATCGTTGATTTCCACCACCGCGAAAAGGAGGTCGGGCACGGAGACCTCGGGCATCATGCCCATGCCGCCCATTCCATCTCCGGATCCCATGCCAGGCATGCCCATGCCACCACCGCTGGGCATACCCATTCCGCCGCCGCCTGGCCGGCCCATGCCACCCGGCATCCCCATGCCACCACCGCCGGGCATACCCATTCCGCCGCCACCTGGCATACCCATGCCACCACCACCAGGCATGCCCATACCGCCGCCGCCTGGCATACCCATGCCACCACCGCCAGGCATGCCCATGCCGCCGCCACCACCACCTTTACCCATACCACCACCGCCCAGCCCACCGCCAAAGCCACCGCTACCCACGCCGTCACCACCACCGGGCATACCGCCCATGCCGCCGCCGCCCTGCTGACCCAGCAACATGGGCGAGTAGGGTTTGTTCAGGTCGATGACGACAAAGATGTACTCAGCACGTGCGGGGGCCAATCCGGCGAATCCGGCAGCAAAAACGCCCAGACACCCCGCCAACCACCGGCGGAAGGAAACGGAACGCTGGGAAACTGTAGTGGCTTTTTTGGTGTTGCCGCGCATCGCCCTGACACCCCTTGGAAGCGAGTTGACACCCACCCGCCGGCGGCCAGGCACTTCAACGGGGTATTTGCCCCATCTCCAAGCGTGGCCAAGCATTCCGGCAAGTGGACTGGTTCAAGAGCCTGATTTGAATCATCCCCGGATTCGCACCTGTCCGCAAGCAGGGTTTACCCAGGTTGGACCCACCGACGGCTAATTCTTGGTTTTTTTGGCCGAAAGAACGGACCAAATCCCAACTAATCAGTAAACACACGGGGTTCCCGGCCCGTTGGCCGGGACACTCAGCGGCGAAATTCAGCCTGCTCCAAGTTCACCCGCAGCACTCCCAGGAGATTCATCCAGCTCCAGTCCGTCGGGCCGGTCGCCAGTTTCACATGGGTGGCATCCACCCCGCTGGCCTGGTTCCAGGTGGGATCCACCGCTTGCCAGGCGATTCCATCGTGGTACTCGGCCCAGGCATGCCAAACCATAGCCAGCCGGGTACCCGATTTACCGGCCATTTCTCCGGGAACCAGACCAGTCACCTCTCGAGCTGGAATCCCGCAGGACCTAGCTGCGGCAACAAAGAGCAGGGTGTGTTCGGTGCAATCCCCTTTGGCTTGATCCAGGACACTCAAGGCATCTTCGGCATTGGCGGCCATTGTTTTTGCCAGGTGGCGGTTCACCGCACCAACCAGCAGGGCAGCCCGATCGCGGACAGCCTGAGCGACACCTACCTGCTTCAGGGCCCAAGCTTTCAGCCTGGGATCCTCAGACTGCAGGGTGGGCGTTGCGGCCAACATGTTCTTTCGGTCAGCCTCATTCAATATCTCGGGTTTCTCGCGAAGCGTTTCGCTCAGGGTAACCAATCGCACGGTACCCTTTGGATCATCGGCCCGGGTGACCAACTTTTGCCGGTCATCCTCCGGGAAACGAAAGCCGGTGTCTTCCAGCCCACCCATCAGCCAAACGGCCTTGTTCACCTTCGGTGCAAGCTTAGGGTCTTTGAGGCCATCGAGGGGGATGGAAAGCGCCTCAGCCAAATCCACAGCCCCCGGCTGCAGCAGCCGGACCTGATTTTCGGGCTCCTGTTTCAATTGCAAGGGGCCGACCCGAATGGACAAGGGTTTGCCTTGGTCGGTCACCAGGCAATCCATGCGGGCGCCATCCATTTCACAGCGCACCCGATTGGCCCTGACGCCCCCCACTTCCTCTTTTCCCACGTAGGTGTAAACCGTTGGGCGGTTTGGGTTTTCATCGTCCCACTCGGTTTCCCAAGAGGTCATGCGGGTGCCAGGCTCGGGCTCCGAAGACAACCAAGAGTTCATGCGAACTGTGTGGGAAAGGCTGGCTTTTGGTTGCTCCACTTCCCGTGTTTCCAGGCGGCCGTCACGATTGACCACCAGCTTCAGGCCACCTCCCTTTCCCATGGGAACAGCCAATCGCTCCGTCCTTTTGCCATTTTCCTCAGCCACCTGATGAAAATAAATCAGGGGGCCTTCCCCCTCGAGCGAATGGATGCTGGTGGTCTGCATGGTCTCGCGCACGGGCTTCCCGTCCGCCATTTCCTCGCGGGCGGTTTCCTCCACAATGCGCCAGGCGAGTTTTCCATTCCAAAGAACAGGCCCTTCGGTCTCGATCTCATAGCCGAAGCGCTTACCCCCGAGATATTGCCCCAAACTGGAATGGGTGCTTCCGGTACTGAGAACGCGCAGCCAATCCGTGGGAGTGGTGGGGGGTGTTTGCTGGGTTCCCTTGGTTTTTCCGCCCTTGGCAAAACCAGCCATTGGCTCCTGGCCCAATGCCAGCGCCAAAACCAGTGAAAATGACGGCAAAAACACCATGGGACGACTCCATCCTTGGAATCTCCGGGCACCTCTCATCCTTGAGAAAATGCTTCGGGTCCGCCGAGAATACCCTCCACACCCCGCACCATGCCATCGCATTCTGCGGAATTCAGGCAAGATTTTCCGGCAGTTAATTCCAACGGCTTATCCAGACGCAACCAACTATGGCACCCTTCCCATGCCGGGTTGG
>DKBS01000183.1:17646-17854 GCA_002451275.1 Planctomycetaceae bacterium UBA6894
TGCCGGGTTGGCCGGTATTTCTTTCGCTTGTGCCAATCGAAAAGCCTCCACCGCCAAAATGGAAAGACCCGGATACCGGTATTCGAAGCGCTTTTGTACTGTCTCGGGCTTCAGCAGGTGCCATTTCTCCAAAAGGGGCAAACTGGCGGGGTCTTTCACCGTCCAAACCGCCTTCACCCTGGCCCAGCCCGGCAGACATGCACGTTCC
>DKBS01000141.1:0-212 GCA_002451275.1 Planctomycetaceae bacterium UBA6894
TCGTCGAGAAGATCGCCGAGAACCGTCTGAACACCTGGCTGAAGGAGAGCGTGCTGGAGGAGCAGCTTTTCGTGAAGGACGAGTCCAAGACGGTGGGCGACCTGTTGAAAGGCGCCGGCCTGAAGGCAGTCGCTTTCACCCGCTTCAAGGTGGGTGAGGTGTCCTGATCCATCGGGACCGGGTTAACCTGATCAAGAACCGGGCGGGCCAGT